>NZ_PUUH01000107.1:0-1502 GCF_002968355.1 Spiroplasma sp. ChiS
ATATTATGCTTTGTTTTATAGTTCTTATCCATATCGCTTTAAAATGGGATTATAGGTAATAGATTTTTGGCCGATCGGTTGACTTTCTTAAATTATTGTGATAAAATTATCTACAATTTAAAAAATTTTTGGAGGTTCTTTCAAACAAATTTGGGAACCTTTATAAAATTCTTCGCTTAACGCTTAAAATTTTTCCCAAGTACTTTGAAAAGCGCGGCAAAATTTTTTTTAAACTTTAAGTTATTTTTCACAAAATTCTAGAAAGTCTCCGCGAGGCCAGATTGACCCTCTGCATATAATAAATTAAATAATTTCCTTTCAAAAAATTAAATAACGCTTTGTATATATATACAAGTATATTAAAACAATTATATAAAATTTTTCACAAAATTCTAGAAAGTCTCCGCGAGGCCAGATTGACCCTCTGCATATAATAAATTAAATAATTTCCTTTCAAAAAATTAAATAACGCTTTGTATATATATACAAGTATATTAAAACAATTATATAAAAAAGTTTAACGAAAGGAATTATTATAATGAAAAAGATATTAAGTATTTTAGGAACAATCACTCTAATTGGAACAAGTRCAACAAGTTTAGYTGCTTGTAATACACCACAATATAGCGAAGAAGAATTAACAAAAATAAAAGAAGAAAACAAAATAAATACTGCTAACCAAGAAATTAAAAACAATTTAGAATGAATAGCACCCCAAGAAAAACCATTTAATAAGGTTGATAATAAATATTATTATGTAGTATGGTGTTGCGATAAAAATGAGGAATGAAGAATTGTTAAATTTAAAAATGATAAAAAAGTAGAAAATTTTATTAAAATTACCGATAAAAATGATTGAAATTTATTTTTAAATAAAGAAAACAAAACAATAATGAAATAATTTTAAATATCAGTGAAAAAAAGAAACAAACTACTTCTTATGTTTGAAAAAAGAAAATAGTAATAATTTTAAATCAGTTTATCGTTGAAATTTAGATACAGCAGAGCCAAATTTAGTTATTGATGATAATGGTAATGTAAAAGTTAATGAATAATTAATAAAAAGTCATTTATTAAAATGACTTTTTATATTTCTAATGTAATTAATGATAATTTCTCATTGTTTTTGTTAAATAATTGTAAATTATTAATATTAATTTGTTCTTTTTCTGTATAAATTGTACTAATCAAATTCACTGTGTTTGTACACGATAACGAAAATATTGCTAAAAAACTAAGTAATTTTTTCATATTTGTTGTATCCTAAATAAAAACCATTATCTCAATAATTAGGGTTATCAATATTTTCTAAATCTTCTAGTAATTGTTTTAATTCTTCTGATGTTAATTTTTGTTGTTGTATTTTATTATTTTTATAATGATTATCATATTTATTTAGTAAATCATTATTAGCATCAATGTTGTTTTGCGAATTAAACTGTTTTTTGTTTTCATGTTTTAATTTTTCAAAAGATAAAATTAAATTTTTTCCCACAATATTA
>NZ_PUUH01000108.1:0-1493 GCF_002968355.1 Spiroplasma sp. ChiS
ATAATAATAAAATTAAATTATTTATAAATCCGGAAAAAACAATAAATTTTATAAAAAATACTTAATTTTATAAAAAATTAATTTAATCAAACAACAATTAATTTTTTTGTTTTTTATTTGACAAATAATTTTAATGACGGTATCATCATGGTGTAATTAGTTATATAAATATTAATTTTATTTTACTTATATACCCCCCTATAAGTCCTTTAAAATAACAACTTTTTGGGTTCCGTGATGGTGGGGTTCCGTGTACACTTTTTTTAATTTTGAAAAAAACCGCACTTTTATACTAAAAATAATAAAAAACCCCGTAAATAAAGGATTTTTTATAAATGAATGAGTTAAAAAATAGCAAAAAACAAGCAAAAAATAACCAAAATTTAACAAAAAAATGCCCCTTTTTTGACAAAAAATGAAAGCATTTTAACAAAAGAAAACAATAACTTAAACCAACAAAAAAACCTTTTAAATTGAGAAAAAGATAAAGAAAAATTAATAAATAAATATAAACGATTTTTAAAAGAAAAAAATGTTATTTTAGATATTATTAAACTTGATTTTTTAGAAGAATTTTGTACCCTTAAATTAACTTTAAATAACATTAATAATGAAATMCAAACCTTAATTAATGACGGTAAATTATTTTCTGAAACCGATAATAATCGTGGAAAACCAAAAGAAGTAAGACACCCCGCTTTAATTTCTTATGGACAAGCATATAAAGATTATAAAGCTGGATATGAAATAATAGAACAATGAATAAAAATAGCTAATCAAAAAGATAATTCCGATACTTTTAATTTTAATAATTTATATGATAATTCAGAGGAAAAATAAGAATGCAAGCAAATAATGAAAAAACAAATTTAGAAATATATTATGAATGAATAAATAAAAACTCCAATAAAAATAAAGTTGGAATAAAAATTAAAAAAATTGTTTCCACATTAGTAAAAGAATTAAAATCAAATAAAGATTATTATTTTAATCACAAAGAAGCAAATAAAACAATTAGCTTTATTGAAAAATCTTGTTTTCATACAACTGGAGAATATAATAAACAAAATTTTAAATTAGAATTATGGSAAAAAGCATTTTTAGAAGCATTATATGGTTTTTATGATAAAAAAACAAATTTAAGAAGATTTAAAGAAGCACTCTTAATTGTCGGAAGAGGAAATGGAAAAACCGCCCTTGCTTCTGCAATCGCTTTAAAAAGTTTAATTTTAGATAATGAAGCAAATGCCGAACTTTATTCTATTGCAACCAAACGAGATCAAGCAAAAAGAGTTTATGAAGAAATGCGACGAATGATTTTTATTAATCCTAACTTAAATAAAATTTTAAAAGTTAAGCGAGATAAAATAGAGTTTATACATAATAATTCTTTTTTTCAACCACTATCATCAGAAACAAAAACATTAGATGGTTTAAACCCCTATTTTGTTGTTTTAGATGAAGTAGCAATGATGGAAAAGCGTGACATTTAT
>NZ_PUUH01000109.1:0-1480 GCF_002968355.1 Spiroplasma sp. ChiS
ATTTTATATAATAATTTTAATAAAACTGAACAACAAAAATTACGTCTTTATTAATTTTATTTTTAAATTAAATAATTTTAATAAAAATGCATTTTTTGTTGTGATTAAATTTAAAAAAATATAAAAATTTGTTGACAATAAAATTAAACATGGTATATTTAAGTTAAGTATGTGGATTATTTATTCCATAATTTCTTAAAATATAGTAAATACCCCAAAATAATTTATACAGTCATTTTTAATTACATCTAACCTTTTTTTCATTTCTTTTTTAAAAATAATTTTGTTTATTAATAAAATTATTCGTTTTTATCCAATACTTTGTTATAATATTAGTAAGTTAGAAAAAGGTGAGATAATGGCAAATAAAATTAAAGTTGAAAGAATGCAATCTTTGATTGCTCGTGATTTAACAATTATTATGCAACGAGAGATTCGTGATGAAATTTTAAATACCTTATCAATTCATGCTGTTAAATTATCAAATGATTTAAGTCATGCAAAAGTTTATTATTCATCATTATTAAATAAACCAGAAGCAGAACTTCATAATATTGTTCAAAATTATAAAAATAAAATTCGTAGCAAATTAGCACATAAACTAGAAATTTATCGTTGCCCGGACTTAGAATTTATTTTTGACTGTTCATTAGATAATGCTAATAATATTGAAGCAATCTTGCAAAATTTAAAATAAGAAAACTTATTAAGGTGTAAATAGATAAACATTAAATAATTTTTATTAGTTAGTAAAAAAAGTTTATTTTGATAGTAATTTTATAAAAAATCACAATACATACTGACAACATTTAAAATATGGAATTAATTTTCCTGTTTATCGTTGATCTGGTGATGGTGAACCACAAATACCTACTATTGATAAAAACACCGGTGAAATTACTGATTGAAATGGTTATCAACAAACTCGCGTAAAAGAATTTATTGATTTATCTTTATATTCTGTTTTGCTAGAAAATACTAGGGTTCAGCAAGGTGGTAGTGCGGATTATGAAAATCCGAATAAGGTTGGTACAAAGCGGATAATTTTTGATTTTGAGACGGTTGATGAATTGGATGTTAAAAATATTAAAAAAGCAATTTATCGGATGATTTTAACTGTTGATGAAGCAAATTTAATTATTTCTGGTAGTTTAGAGTTAAATAATATTAATAATGATGATTTAAGTTTTAATTTTAATTTTATGCGAACGGGAACTGGTGAAGTTTTTAATTTTAATGGTTCAATTTATTCATCATTAAATAGTAAAGATTTAAAGTATTATCAACAGTTTAGCGGTCAGTTTGATTTATCTAAGTTTTTACAGTCGTTTTTTGCAAGTGCATTGGTGCCAGTGTTTCAAAATCGTAGTTCGTTTATTGAAAATGGATATATTGATAATTTACAATATGATACTGTTTTAGTTAACTTTTTTGCGTTGAAATTACAAAATTTTAATAATATTTTGTTGAGTGAAAATAT
>NZ_PUUH01000110.1:0-1476 GCF_002968355.1 Spiroplasma sp. ChiS
AATTTTATTTTCATAATTTGATGTCATACCGATTAAAGGAATAATACCCGAAAATGTTATACTAATTGTTCCCATTAAGTTTAATATTTTTTTCATTTTTATTTTTCTCCTTTGTTATTTTATAAAATTTATGGTAAACCAAAGATAAAAATATCTAAAATATTATAATACATAATTTTATTTTCATAATTTGATGTCATACCGATTAAAGGAATAATACCCGAAAATGTTATACTAATTGTTCCCATTAAGTTTAATATTTTTTTCATTTTTATTTTTCTCCTTTGTTATTTTATAAAATTTATGGTAAACCAAAGATAAAAATATCTAAAATATTATAATACATTTTTATATTTTTTAACAAATTATTTGTATATTTTTATAATTTGCTATATAATGAATTTGTTAGCATTTTAAAATGCTATGACAATTAAAAACGGAAACACAATCCATTTTGAACAAGTCTGTGTTTCCACTGACAATTTTAACATATTTTACTTAACTTAGAATATGTTTATCAATTATTTATAATGTTTGTGGAAATAGCGGTCTGTTATTTCCCTTTTTATTTGTTACAAAAAAGGAGTGATAAAAAATATTTTATCCGCACATTTGTGATAAAATAAAAACAACTAAATAAAAACAAAGAAAAATGACCAGCACGTCATTCTTCTATACACCTATTAAGGGTCTCACAAACCACTTAATTAGGTTATTGATTTAACCCCCACCGTTTTATGGTAGTATCAACGCATTATAACATTATTTATTGTCTTGTGTATAGGTAGAATGAAAAAAGTTCATTCTACCTATTTTTTATTTAATATATCAAAACAACAAAAAAATCAGTTTATATCATCGTTGAAATAACCAAAAAAAATATGGATTTATGGTGGGGGATTCTACATTTTGGAAAATATCAACGCTAATATGGGTTTTAAATTTGCTCAAAACGGCAGAAAGGAGCATATTATTATGCAAGAAGTTCAACAAACAGAACAAGTCAATTATCACTTTGTCGAGATAAGTGGGTTGAGTTATAAAGTGATTAATCAACTTGACGAGAAAAAACATATCTCAAATTTTTACTTACCGAAAAAATGTGTTCGCCAACACCCTACCCGCCAAGACAGTTATAAAATCAAAATTTATAACAAGTTTATTTGTGTGCCTAAAATAATGTGTTTCTTAGACAAAACTGGTAAATACTTTTTGGTTGGTCTTGATATGTATTTTAACTACTGAATTTATAATACACGAGATAATAATAAATATCGCTTAACTGGATATCAAGCGATCCGCGACACTGCAATTAAAGAATTGCATTATTTAACTGTGTCTGCTCGTCGCTACGAAAAAGAACAAGCAACAAACCCATTTTTAAGTGGGTTAACTTACCAACAAGCACGCAAACAAATTTGTGCTGAAAGCGACAAACTAAAAGCAGAATACCAATCTTTTATTCAAAAAAAGTAT
>NZ_PUUH01000111.1:0-1464 GCF_002968355.1 Spiroplasma sp. ChiS
TTTTGAAACCAAATTAAAAGTTGTTTTAGCTAAACAACAAGGAATGTCCAATAAAGAAATTCAACAAAAATTTCAAATTGTGAATATTCGTCAAATTAACTATTGGGTAAAATATTTTAAAAATGGTGAATTACATCGTTTACAACAAAAAGATGGTCATCGTTATAAATATAAAACAAATATTAATTTAAATCCTGATATCAAGGAAATAAAAAAAATCAAACAACAATTTAAAGCTAATTTAAAAATAAATAAACAAACTTTGAAAGATGCTTGTTTAGCTATTATTCATCAATATCGTGATCAATTCTCTTTGAATCAAATTATTCAATGGTTAGGCATTTCCAAAAATTCTTATTATCGTTGGTTTCGTCAAAAACAACAACCAGCTTTCTTAACGAATTTAGAAATCCAGATTCAAAAGATTTGTTTTCAACATCGCTATTATAATAATGTGGGCGAAAGTTTTTTTGTTTGGGGTTTCCGTCGTGTTTATCAAGAACTTGTCAATCAAAACATTAAAGTAAACCCTAAAACTGTTTATCTCAAAATGAAAAAATTTAATTTATTATGCCAAACCCGCAAAAATCGTTATCTTAAACTTAGCTCACGTAATCAAAATTATATTCCTCTTTCTCAATTAAATCTCTTAAAAAATAATTTCCAAGCTGATCGCCCTTTTCAAAAAATATGTGCGGATTCTACTTATTTACCTTATCATCAAAATAAAAATCTTTATTTATCAGTCATCATGGATTTATATAATCGAGAGATTATTAGTTTTTATCTTTCCGACAAAAAAGATATTAATTTAGTTTTAAGACCTTTAAGTAAATTACCTACTTTCAAACAACCTGGTTTATTTCATTCTGACCAAGGAGGGGAATTTACTGGCAAACTAATCCAAACAACTTTACAAACTAAAAACCTCATTCCGAGTTTCTCTGAAAAAGGGAGTCCTGCTCAAAATGCTTGCATTGAGGCTTTTTTCGCTAATTTTAAATGTGAAACTGTTTATTTAGAAAAAAAACAACATTTAACTAAAAAACGGTTAATGAAAATTGTGAATAATTTTATTGAAAATTATAACACTCAAAGAAAAATGAAATATTTAAACTATCTTTCACCTTACCAATTTAAAAATCAAAAAGAAAACCAACAAACTACTCTCAGATAATAATGAGAGTTAGACTTGTTGGTTTTTTAAATAATTGATAACCATCAATGATAATTTAAATAATTTTCCAAAAATTTCAAAATCATAAAATAGAGGTTGAAATGAATTTAAAATTTACTCTATAAGGGGGCTAATCGTTAAAATAAGAAATGTTTAATGACTTATAGTAAAATTATATTACTCACTATGTTTTCGTAACGAATAGATACCTTATACGTTGTCATTTTTTCTTATTTTGTTAAATTAACAAGGGCTATTAAGCCTTTTTGAACTATTTTTTTATTTAT
>NZ_PUUH01000112.1:0-17804 GCF_002968355.1 Spiroplasma sp. ChiS
TCTTCATCCGCACCATTTCAGGTCAAAACGTTCAGTTTTTAAAATAAATTCACTCGCACCCTGAAGAACCTAATGCTAATCGCAAATTTATTTATAAAGTGACCATCTCTATTTTTATTGTGGTTTGATGTTGACCTCGCACTTATCACCACTATCGCAAGTTATTGCGTCTATTATTTCCAGACTGATTACTGTTGGGTTAGACCACCAAAATATTTATTAAATTGTTAGATTGTTTTTCAAATAAAAAAACAACCCTTTAACAAGAGTTGCTTTTTTACGGGTTCATCATACACGATACCAATACAAAAAAATTATAATTTATCAAATGGAACAAATTTTAAAGATACTATTAATAATATTTCTACATATAATATATATGCTATTAATGAAACAATAAAAAATATTGACCATAATAATTTAGATCTACTAATTAATAATATAACAACAGCAAATAAAATTTTTCTATTTGGCATTGGTTCATCTTGAATTGCATGTGAAGAATTGTCAAATAATTTAGAAAAAATTGGAATAAATATAATTTGTAATAAAGACTTTCATACACAACTACTAACAATTCCTTCTTTAACTGAAAAAGATCATATTATTCTTTTTTCAAAATCTGGTCGTACGCGTGAAATTCTTGAAATATTAAAAAATGGAATTAAATATAAAATTCCAATTACTTTAATAACTTCAAATTTAAATTGTGGTTATGAAAAATATTTATAATAATAAAATTATTTTTTGAACATTAGAACAAGTTTTTCGCTATTCATCTGTATCTTCTAAAATTACACAATTGCTATTTGTTGATATTATTTTTAACCAAATTTATGGAAAAAGAAAAACAATTTAAAAAATTAATTTTACATGGAACTCATATAATTAAAAATTGAAACAAAATTAATTCTTAATTTTATACAATAATACCTTTTTTATTTCAATTATCAATTAAAATAGTACCTTTTTGAATTTCTTCATAATTTTGATGGTTTTTCTCTATTAACATTGTTATTAAAATATTAGTTATAATTAATTGCGAAACATTGCTAGAAACAGTTGAAAAATAAGTTGAGTCTAAATAAGAATAATATAAAATCTTATAATCTGATTGAAGTAAATTAATATTTTGTTGTTTAGTTGTAATTAAAACTGTTTTTATATGGTTTTTTCTACTTAATTTAAGTAATTCAAGAATTTCACGCGTACGACCAGATTTTGAAAAAAAATCATTAAATCATTATCATTAAATGAATTTAAAAATAATAATTGACCATGAAAATCTTGTGATGTATAAGAATTAAATCCTAATTTAATTAAACTATTATTTAATTCAGAACAAATAACAGCAGATGAAGCAACACCAAAAATAAAAATGCGCTTAGAAATAAAAATACAATTAATAATATTTCTAATTCTAACAAATCTAAATTATTAATCGTTTAAAAAACAGAATATAAATTAATTTTTTTAATTTTTTGAATTAAATTAAGTAAATTATCATTATATTGAAAATTAAAACTACTTTTAATCTGTTTAATTTTTTGATAAATAAACATTTTAAACTCTTTAAAATTTCTATATCCTACTTTTTTTGATAATCTAGATATCGTTGATGTTGCTATTCCCAATTTTTTACTAATTATTGTAATTGAATTATTTAAGAAATATTCTGGTTTTTTATTAATTTCAATTGCGATATATTTTTCTAAAGATGTTAAATTATATAAATCCAAAGCAATTATTGGAATCATTTATGTCCTCCTTTATTAAAAATTATAATGTATTAAATTTTCAAAAAATTTGCATTTCAGTAAAAAAATACAAAAATAAGTAATTTTATTGTATTTTATAATCTTCTTTTTAATAGAAATAATAAAAAAAATATAAAGGTTTATAAAAAATGAAAATATTTAATGAAAAATTATTACAGTATATTGAAAAAACCAATTAGCAAATGAGAACAAGCAATTGAATTAGCATCTGAACTATTAATTACAAATAATTATGTTAAAACTGATTTTCCCACTAAAATTATTGAAATAACAAATGATTTAGGACCTTATTATGTTGTAGCACCGAAATTAGCACTATTACATATTATGTCTGATTCGACAATTTTAAAAAATGGAATAAGTTTTACATATTTTAAAAATCCAGTTAAATTTCAAAAAGAAGACAAGTACGATATTAAATATTGCTTGGCTCTTGCAGCAGAAGATAATTTTTCACATATAGAATTACTTCAATCAATCGCTAAACTATTTGCAAAAAAAGAATTTTTAACTAGTATAAAAAATTGCTCATCAACAATGGAATTAATTGAAATTATCAAACAATATGATAATTAGAACATACTAATTTTACTTTCTTTCATTAGTTTTCTGATCTAAACTTGGTTCTAAATCTTCTTCTAACTTATTTTCTAATGCTAATTTTTGTTTAACTTCTAATGTATGCTGACTGCGTTGTCAATCTTTGTAAATAAAAAAACCAAAAGCAACTGCTAATAACGCTGCTAAACCTAATAAAACAACAATGGCGATGGTAACTAACATGGTTTCTGCCCTCCTTTTTCTCGTTTTATGCCATAATAACTATTTAAACTTGCAACTAGTAGTGGCACAAAAATACCTAGTATGAAAGCTAATACTGAGATGTATCAAACATTTTTTGTACAACTAATAATAAAATCATAAACTGAAAAGCCAACAATAAAAACTAATATAATTGGAATTAAATAATACATCATAATTTTATATAACTTATTTAATTTAATTCATGATACTTGGTTATTATAATTAATTACAATATGTAGTTTTTTTGCATATCAAACAAAGAAAATAACTTGTGCTAAAGATACTAAAATTAAATCTAATCCTGCTGCTAATAATTGAAATGAATTAATTACTTGATATGTGCTCTCAAAAACTAGTGATAAACCAACAAGAATAATTGTTAAACAAATCCCACAGATTACTTTTTGATTACTAATTTCATATTGTGTTTCAATAGCATCCACAATAACTTCAACATTACCTACCGTTGTACTTAATCCGGCAATAAATAAAGCTAAAAAGAATAAAACTCCTAAGAAATTTCCAACTCCTACAACAGTATTCTGATTAATAATATGGAAAGTTTCTGGTAAAACATTAAAAACAAAAACCATTGAATCATCACCAAACTTAGTGGTAATTTGTTGTTGAAATAATAAAATATTATTTTTATTAGGAACTAAATTATTAACAATTGCCCCTGATGCACCAAAAATAAAGATTAAATTAGTAATTGATAAAAATAAAATTCCAATTACTAATAAGTAAGCTTTCGAAGCATTATCTTGCTTGTGCGGCCCTACGCCAGCAAAGCGCATCATCATTCCCATTCCTAATGATGTTGTAAAAAAGGCTAAGGAAAAAACACTACATCATGTTTGACTTTGTTTTAATTTTTCTAAATTATTTGTTAAAAATAATGTTGCTAACCCTTGATGACTCCCTGGAACTGTTAAAATATAAATTGCTAAAATTAAAATAATTAAAAATAATAAAGGCATAAAAAACTTATTAACTTTTTCAATTCCTTTAATTCCAAATAATAATACAAGACCAACTAACAAAACAACAAATAAGAACGCCAAGAATACAATTCATTGAAAACCACCATTGTTAGTTACGCCAAAACCGCCATGTTGTAAAATATGATGATTAAAAATATTTCCATCAACATTACTAATCAAGTTAGGACTAAATTCAATTCCAATTGAAATAATAGTATAACCAACTAAAACAGCATAATAAATTGGAATAATAATCATTAAAGTTGATTGAAATCAACCCATAAAGCGACTAAAACGAACACTTTCTTTATCAAAAATGTTAATTACACTTTTACGCCGAAGATTTCCTAAGTTAAATTCAAAAATCAATAACGGTACTCCTACAATTAGTAACGCAAAAATATATATTAAGAAAAAATAAAATCCACCATATTTATTAATATAACCAGGTAATCCCCAAATTACCCCTAATCCGATTGCTGCACCTAATGATGAAACAATAAATCCAAATTTTGTCATTTGTTTTTTACTACTCATTTTTTTCCTCCTTTATTTTAAATAAAAAATGCAATATTGTTGCATTTTTATCATTCCTATTTTTTTTGAGTTCTAATCTTGCGACTAATACCCCAAGCAATGGTAATAATAATACTTGTACAAAAAGCACCAAACATAATAATTAAAACAATTTTAATAATGTTAACTTTTTGATTATAACTTACAATATCATCATAACCAAAAATGTTACCCCTATATTTGTCCTTAATTCCTAAACTATTTAGATAACTCTGAAAATATTTTGGCGCAACATTTCGTGCTTCTTTAAGCATTCCATAGTAAACATCAACAGCATGCCCCATCTCATGATTTAAAGAACAAAAAATATTTGGTGAACTTCACCACCCAATTAGATATTTAGAAATAGTTTTATCCAACAAAGCATCAGCAAATTCCTTTGCAGAAATAATAATATAAGCCGATCTTGCTGAAGTAATGCGTTTTGTTCCCGGCAGTAATTCAAGAAAATAACTTGTATAAGCTGTTGTTTCTCCAGATATTTTTAGCAATGGAGCATCCGGAGAAAATAGAAACCCAGTTAAAAAATATTTAAAATTATCACCAGTTATTGCATAAGTCATATTAAATAAATTTAAAATTTGATTTTTAAGAAATTCAATAATCTTATCATTTCAATGATAATATTTTTGCATTGCTTGCACACTATCTTTTAAGAAAATGGTACTTCCCTTTTCATAGTAATAATTATTTTCATACTCTGTTATCTTTTTTAAATCTTCATCTAACTTATCAAATGATGAATAATATTGTTGTTTACTAGTATTCATAAAATTTTCAAATTTTGTCCGCGATGATTGTGATGCTCTAGTATATGAATCATTCATCATATCTCCTAATCCCTCTGTTAAATCCTGACCATTATTAATAATGGTATCTCGTAGAATATTTCCATTAAAACTAAAATTTATAGTTTTAATATCTTTCATTCCACTTGATTGCCACATAATTAAACTTGTTTTAAGAGCATTAAAAGTATAACTAAGTTTTCAGAAATTACTATCTTGGGGAATTAATTGTTGTAAACCAAACTCAAAAGATGGCAAATTATATTTTAAATCAACAGCATTAATCGGTTTTTTTGTTAAATTAGTATTATAACTAAGATTTGATTTTGCAACATACTGGTCAATTTTATCAAGTTGATATTGTAAAGAAGTAATACGTGAACCAAGATTTTCTTTTTGAAGTGGAGTATAAATATCAATAAAAAAATTATTTAAAATCTCTCAACTTTTATTTTTCATTTCATTTGGCATTGTCATTCATTTTGAATATGCTTCGGCAAAAAATTCTTTTCAAGTTGTCATTCCATAAATACTAGTATTAATAATCGATGCCATTAATGACATTTCAAATAATTCTTTAGTATCCATTTTCACATTCCCAATATTAGTTACAACATTATAAATTTTATTTTTATTATTAACAATATTCTTTTCCATCATTTTTACCGTTTTATTTTTATCAATATTAGAAGACTTATAAATAAAATAGCGCAATAAATAACCTGAATAAATAAAATCATCTTCGTCAGGTGATGAAGCTGTCGTTGATAATATTTCTATAATATTTTTTTTTGGTTAATAAAACTAGAAGTAGCCATAAATGTCATATTAATAGTCCCAAACACTAATAAACTACTTGCTATTGTATGAAACTTTCCCATATTTTTTTCTCCTTTTAATATATTAAAAATTTATTGATGATAAACAATATGTTTGTTAAAAATAAAATTAATTGTAATAAAAATTACTTTTAACAAAGCATAAACTCAAAATAAATAAAATAATTATTAACAAAACCTAATTATCAAATATTTTCTAATTGTAATAATGATGCTTTCATTTCAAATCCACCACGATAGCCACATAAAGCATTATTTTTGCCTAAAACACGATGACACGGAACAAGAATTGTTATGGCATTATTACCAATTGCTGTTCCCACAGCTCGCATTGCTTGCAGATGTCCAATTTTTTGTGCAATATCAGCATAACAAGTTGTTGTTCCATATGGAATTTTAGCAACTTCTGCTCAAACCTTTTCCTGAAACAAAGTACCAGTGAAATCAAACGATAAAGTAAAAAATGTTCGTTTTCCCATTAAATATTCCGTTAATTGCTCCATAACAAGACTCGTTTTTCCTTCTTGATCAGCAATTAATAAAATATTTGGTCCCTTTTTCTTCAACCAAGATTCTAATTCATTAAACCCTTTGTTATTAGAACCAATAAAAGTTACGCCCTGCTCAGAAACAGCAACATATAAATTTCAATTGTTAACCTTTAAATTGTTATAATATCATTTAGTTAACTTTTGTTTGGTCATATTTTAACCTCCTAGTTATTGCTGTTTTTGATTAAAATAAATTTTTTTGTGCTTTAAGGTATTTAAATTATACTATTAATTTATGAAAAACTATTTATAATTAGCAAATTTTTTTCATTTTTTATTGGTAAATAAAAAAATAAAACTGGGATTCAACTTACATTAAATCCCAATGAAAAGTTAATTATATTAAAATAATGCTCCAGTTTTAAATTAACCGAATAAATCAAGTTCATTTATTAATGGGAAAGTTTTACTATGTTTATCTCTATATTGTAAACCTACTTTAAAGTCAGAATTAACATACTGAATATTAATTTTTAATTCATCAAGAAAATGTTCAGGAATATCACTACTATTTTCTTTAATTATTTTTTTAATATAATTTGATACTCCAACTATTCTCTTATCTTTTCTTAGAAAATTTGTAAGTGAAAAAAGCGAAATTTTTGTTCAATAATTGAACAAATTTCTGTAAAAAATCTATTAACCATAGTGTCTTTGTCATTATTTTCTTTAAAAATAATTTTTATTCCTTGAATTAATCTAATATTAAAAATATTTTTCAAATCATATTTTTTAATTTGTTTTTTTAGTAAAGCTAAAGTTCTTTCATCTAAAATAATATCAATATTACCTTGTAATATAAACTTAGTATTGTTATAAGTTAAAACATCATCATTGACTTTGGCATTATTAAAAGCAATTTGAAATGCTTCACCTAATGTTAATTCTGCTTGCAATTGGTCATCGTAGTTATCTTCTTTCCGAGCAGAAACCCGTCTTTCTTGAATATCACCATTTTCAAAAATTAAGGTTAAACAAGCAGTACGATTATAAATATCAACCATAATATGTTCTCATTTTTGATATTCATTCACCATTGGTAACATATCAGCAGTATATGTTTTATATAACCCTGATGTTTGAATTGTTTGAATCTGTAATGGCACACCAGTTTGCAATGCTTCAACTTGTTCATAATTCAATTTAATTGGTTGTGAATTAAAATCATCAATTGTATTTCAAGCAATTGAATTTTGAACTTTATCAGGAAAAATTGCCCCTGGCAAAATAACATTTGCTGTCGTATTACTTTTTGCAATAATTGTTGCAATTGTATTTGATAATTCACCAATTCCTAACACAAAATTAAGTGTTGGACGAACTTCATAAATTGGCGCTGTTCCCACATTTAAATACTTAACATTTCCATTTAAATATGCCACTTCAGAAGTATTAATTCCTAGTGAATGGGTTCATGTTTGGCCTTGTTCTTCAGATGATGTATTAGAACTAGAATGCTCAGAAGATACCCTACTAGATCATTCATGTGAAATATTAGCACTAACATAAAGACTCGGAAAAAGGGAAATTTCTGCCGAAACCGATGCTCCAACAGTTGTTGCTTCAGTATTACTACTAGAAGTTGAAACACTAATAGTATTACTTTTTTGTTGTCCAACTGATCTTCCTTCCTCATTTAGTAACATTAAAATTATTGGATAAAATCATTTTATTCATCATTACCCCAATTTTAGGATAAGCAGCAACAAGTGGATGATGTGCTTTTGGTAAAACCCCTTAATCAATTTTTCCTAATACTTTTTCAGCATCAGAATAAGGATCCCCTGTTGTATGACTATTGTATGGGTCTGATTTATATTTAATAAATTTTTCTGTTTTGTGTTTTTTATCATCTCAAGGAACAATTAATCCCTTTTCAACCGTATAACCATTGATTTCTCAATAATCAGGAATGCCATCATCATCACTATCTAACGCATGATCACAATCATTATCAAGACAAGAACTTTGTTGTTTAATATTTTTAATCTCTGTGTTTTTTTCCATAACATTTACTCCTCCTTTTCAAGAAAGTTATGATAACGAAAGGTATAACCACGATTTAGTAATAATTCATTTTGACCAGGATACTTACTAATTTCATCAACATAAATTGCTTTTGTTCCTTTTGGTAAACTAATTCTTAATAAAATTGGATAACGACCCCCTGAATATGATTTATGCGGGTCTTTTGATAAAGATGTACTTAAAAAACTATGTTGCGTAAATTTTTCGCCAGTATAGTCTTGCCGAATTTGAACAAATAAATCACGGTTAATTTTATTATTTGCATCACGTAAATTAAGATCATGGTCTGAAAATTGATAACCACTAATGTGACGAAAAACAACTAATTTTTCATTTGTTTTTGCTTTTTGAAATGATTTATCTAATTTTAAAATTTTATCATTAACTTTTTTTAAATCATTTTTTGTAAATTCAAGGTCTGTTGGAACAGCTTCAATATCATGATATATTTTTCCATTTGTTTTACGTAAATATTCATTAATTGCTATGTAATGACTCCCAGTATATTGTTCTAAATACTCCTTGAATTCCTTTTTTCATTTTTTGTTAATTTATTTTCTCAATCATTATATAGTTGCCTTCCTCCATTCCTTGCTTCTTCATGCCTATCTTTTTTTATAGTGGTGTCAATTTTTATTAAATTTTTTATTGAAAGGTTGCTTTAATCGTCCTCACGCTGGTACATAAAAAATAAACTCTTCAAATATCATCACAATTCTTCCTCCACTTTATAATTAAATTATCTCTTAAAAATAACAAAAAAAATTACTTTAGTGCTTTTAACAAATTATTTGCAGAAAAAAAATAAACGACAATAAAAAAATGTAATAATTTTTACGTTGTAATAATTTTATTCATTTCATCTTTTATGGCTAAACTCACATTCCCAAATGGCAAAATAACAGTTTGTAAGACAATACCAATATCTTTTAATTTAAATTTAGTTTTTAACAAAACAAAATCAACTTCATCTAAATCTTTTACTGTTACTCGCAAGCGGGTTAAGGTTGCTTTAACCATTGTGATATTTGTTTTTGTTCCTAAAATACTAATTAAGTCATTAATAGAAAAAGAAAGCATTTGTTTTGGAACAAGAATTTTTTGAAAATTTAAAATATTTTTACGAAAAATTATCATTAACATAAATAGCACCATTAAAATCATTGCCACAACAATGATAATAATATATTCAACTCGCATTATTAATCATCTCCTCTGTTATCATTGCAATGTGAAAATAATAACTTCATCTTCGCAATTAGACTTAAATCATTTTCCTCATCATAGCATAAGTTTAATGTTTTTTGACTAATTTTTAATTCAATATCAGAACTTAAAATTTC
Organism: Spiroplasma sp. ChiS; assembly: GCF_002968355.1. NCBI lineage: Bacteria > Bacillati > Mycoplasmatota > Mollicutes > Entomoplasmatales > Spiroplasmataceae > Spiroplasma > Spiroplasma sp. ChiS. The sequence continues at coordinate 9,691 of NZ_PUUH01000112.1, forward strand.
TGATTCATAAGTATCAATTACTAAACTTTTTCCTTTTAAGTCACCAGTTAACCTTATTATTTGGTCTTGATCTAAAATAATTGAAGCGTTAATTGTGGAAAAAGTTGAATTTGCCACCGGGGCAATTTCTTTTAATTGCCATAAGGTTGAAATATTAGTTGCAATAATTGATCCATTAATTGCTCGCATATAACCAGTTGAACCAGTTTTCGTTGCAAAAACAAGACCACTTCCCCGGAAATGCTCCAATAAATCATTATTAACATAAATTTCAGTGCGAATTGTTTTAACATGATCAACAACTTTTGCTTCATTTAATGCATAGCGAATAAGATTACCATTATATTTAATTTCTAATAATGGCATTTGTCGAATATGAATTTTATTATTAATAATTGCGTTAATTGCTTTGGCATAGGTATTTTCATCATAGTTAGCATAAAACCCTAATGAACCAGATTTAATTACAATAAAAGAAACTTTATCAATGATATCTTGAACTTTATTAACTGCTCTTAATAAAGTTCCATCTCCACCAATTATAAAAACATACTGTGGGTTACCAAGATCTTCTTTTAATTGATTTTCTTGTAAAAGTTTACTAATTTTATTAACTAACTGTGTTGATTCTTGATAATCATTTGCAATAATTGCATATTTAAACATTGTTATTGCCACCTTTTCTTTCATTTACTTACATTATACCTTTATTTTAAATTGAAAACTTAATTAAATAAATAATAGTTAGCTTTGCTAACTATTATTATTGCGAATTGTTAATAATTCAATATCAGTAAACTGTAATAAATTAGTTTGATTTAGATGATAATGAATTTTATTATCTGGCCAAAAAATATATTTAAAAGTAAAACTAATATAAGTTAATCCTTGTTTAGTATGAAATTTATTACATACTCCGCGAGGAACAGATTCTAATTTTTTTGTTTTTTTATCATATAAAAAACTTTGTGGTATATAAAATAATAAAATATGTGTTAATGAAACAATTACAATTCCTAATAAAAAAATTGGTAACCAAGCAAATGGTCACATATATTTTGCTCCAATAAAGTTTGTATTTCAACCGCCAACATTAAAACCACCATTGTTTCATGGTTCCCCATTATTTGGCCCCACAAATAATTGGTTTGTTTTAAAAATTCAGTCTCAAATTACTGCGATAATAGAAAATAACGTTAATCATAATAACTGTCATTTAAATAATAAACCACTATAAGGTTTTCCAACTAAACCATATTTATAAACATATAAATAAGCAAAAATAATTAATGTATGAAGAATAAAGTAATTATAATAAAAGAAATTGTCTAAACTTCAGTAACCATTAACTGGCGTTATAATTGCTAAAATTGGCAAAACAATCGCTGATGGAGCAACAACTTCAAAAAATTTTCGACTAGGAAAAATTAAAATACAGCCCGATAATAACTGGTGTAAACTGCATAAATGTAATGGCATAACTTCACTTAAACCACGAATTTGAGAAGGCCCCACCGGTCCTCAAATTCATTCTGTTTTTAAAACAATTGCTAAATAAGTTACTCAAATTGCATATGTTAAAAAATAACTTACAATTTGATACAGCCCTATTGAAATCCGAAACCATTTTCAATTAACAGTTTTTGCATAATATTTTCTACAAACAAATAATGATCCAATAATTAAAACAAAAATACTAATGCCCACCAATTGAAAGACATAATTATGACCTTTAAAAAATCACTGATTAGTTCAATCAGCACACGGTATATACGAACCAGCTGGGTCAAAAAATACTCATGGTCCATTACTAGAACGAACAAATTTCATTACTTTTCTCCTTTGATTAAATAATTAATATTTTCTCTATCTATTTTATAACAAAATTAACAATTTTATTTTTAATAATAATTTCTTTAATAATCTCATGCTTAACTAAAAAGGCTTGAACATTACTATTAGCTTTAGCTAAAACTGATAATTCTTCTTCTGATGTATCAAGTGGTACTTCCAATTTAGCACGTAATTTACCATTAACTTGAACTGCAATTATAACCTTATTTTTTTGTAAATATTTTTCATCATATGTCGGTCATGTTGATAATGCAACCGATGATTGTTGGTTTAATTTTGCTCAAATTTCTTCTGCTAAATGAGGGGCAAATAAACTTAACATTTTAGTAAACCCTTCAAAATACGGTTGGTAAATCGGTCCTTTTGTTTTATAACAAGCATTAATAAAAACCATTAATTGTGAAATTACTGTATTAAAACTTAATTTTTCTAACATTTCTGTTCCTTTTTTAACCATACTATGATAAACAAAATCTAACTCATGATTATTATCTTGCGAAAAATTATTATTTTTAATAAGACGATAAACGCGATCTAATCATTTTCGTGCTGAATCTAAGCCATTTGGATTCCATGGCAATGATGCTTCAATTGGTCCCATAAACATTTCATATAAACGTAATGTATCAGCTCCATGTGATTTAATAATGTCATCAGGATTAATCACATTTCCTTTTGATTTACTCATTTTTGAACCATCAGTGCCTAAAATCATACCTTGATTAACTAATTTATAAAATGGTTCAGAAGTTGGAACTAATTTTTGGTCATATAAAAATTTATGTCAAAAACGTGAATATAATAAATGCAAAACAGCATGTTCTTGCCCACCAACATATAAATCAACTGGTAATCATTTTTTTAACAAAGCTTGTGCTTTTGTAGTACGTAAATCTAACATTTGCTTATCTTCCATTAAAATATAGGCTAAATAATATCAACAACTACCTGCTCATTGTGGCATCGTATTAGTTTCTCGGCGTCCTTTTTTCCCTGTCCTATCAACAACAGTTAATCATTCTGTTGCATTAGCTAATGGTGATTCTCCCGTTTGTGATGGTTTAATATTTGTCATTTTTGGTAATTCCAATGGCAATTCTGTTTCATCAACTAAACTAATTGAACCATCTTCTCAATGTATAATTGGGAAAGGCTCTCCTCAATATCGTTGACGAGAAAATAACCAATCACGAAGCTTATAAATAGTTTTAACTTTTGCATTCCCAGCTGCTGTTAAAACATCAATTGCTTTTTTTGTTGCTTCGTCTGTCATTAAACCATTCAAAAAATCAGAATTAATATGTTTTCCATCTTTATTATGTAATTTATTATGATGTTCTCCTTCAATAACATAACTAATTGGTAATTGATATTTTAAAGCAAATAAATAATCCCGCTCATCATGACCAGGCACAGCCATTACAGCTCCAGTAGCATAAAATGGTAATACATAATCGGCAATTCAAATTGGAATAACTTTTTGATTGATTGGATTAATAGCATAACTACCAATAAACATTCCATTTTTTTCTTTACTAATTTCTTGACGATCTAAATCACTTTTTGCTTTTGTTGCTGCCAAAAATTTTGTAACAGTTGCTGCATATTCAGGTGTTGTTAATTTTAACACTAACGGATGTTCAGGCGCTAAAACAAGATACTCAACACCAAAAATTGTATCAGCACGAGTTGTAAAAACATTAATGCTTTCTGTATTATTTTGTACCGCAAACTTAATTTCAACACCAACTGATTTTCCAATTCAATTTCGTTGTAACTCTTTAACGGATTCTAATCAATCAACCTCATCTAACCCTGATAATAATTTTTCTGCATATGCAGTAATTTTTAATACTCATTGTCGCATTGGTTTTTTTAAAACTGGAAAATGTCCACGTTCAGAAACCATTTTCCCATTAATATTCAAAACTTCTTCATTAGCTAAGACTGTCCCTAATTCAGGACATCAATTAACATCAACATCACGCATCTCAGCTAATCCATTTTGATATAACAATTCAAAAATTAATTGTGTTGTTTTAAAAAACTCTGGTGAAGAAGTATTAACTTCTTTTTCATAGTCATAACTAAACCCAAGTGCTTTTAATTGGTTACGAAAATTAGCAATGTTTTGCAAAGTAAATTCCGCTGGATCATTCCCTGTTTGTAAAGCATATTGTTCAGCTGGTAAACCAAATGCATCTCAACCAATTGGATGCAAAACGTCATAACCTTGCAATTTTCGCATACGACTAATTACATCAGTTGCGACATATCCTTTTGGATGTCCAACATGTAAACCCGCTCCTGATGGATATGGAAACATATCTAAAATATAAGCTTTTTGCTCTGAATTATTTGTTGTTTTAAAAGTTTGATGTTCTTCTCAATATTGTTGTCATTTTTGTTCAATTGCTTTATGCGAAAATTCCATCTTTATTACCCTCTCTAAATTTTTATCCTTTTAATTATAACATTGTTCCGAAATTTGTTAGTAATTTAAGCACTATTAATTACATTTTATTAGCGTATAATAAATTTATAAATAAATTACAGAATGGGGAAAATCATGAGCGTTCAAGAAGCAGCAAAATTTCGAAAAGCAATTAAAATCTATGATAAATCAAAAGCAGTTAGTGAAAGTGATTTAAAAACAATTTTAGCAACTGGAGCTTTAGCACCAAGTTTTAATGGCTTAGAACCAGTAAAAGTTATTATTATCAAAGACCAAAAATTAAAAGAGCAAGCAGCATTAAGCTGTTTTATGCTTGGTAATCAACAAAAAGTAAAAGATGCTCCAATTTTAGCGTTACTACTAGGAACAAATGGTGATTATTTGACATCTAAAGAATTTTTAACAAATCGCTTAGGGCGAATTTTTAGTCGTGAAACATTAAAAACAAATGTACGAGGAATGAGTAATTACTTAAAAAGTTATCCAAGTCCAGATATGTTTTCTGATGAACAAACACATCTTGTTGCTAGTTTTATGGCATTACAAGCTGCTGATTTAAAAATTGGATCAAGCATTATGGGGGGAATTACGCCGCTGCAAGCAGCCTCATTCTTTACAGAACATAATATTGTTGATCCAACAAAATGACATTTATCGCTAGGAATGCTATTTGGATATTATATGTTAAAGGAACAAGTTTCCCTCGCTTACGAATTGCTGAGGATGAATTTGTTAGCATTTTTTAAACTTAATTAATAAAAATTTTACTAAAAATAAATTTAATTATCTAATGAAAACATCTCTTAAAAATTTTTGAATTATTAGTTTAATTACTAATATTATTTTTTTATTAATCCAAGTTAGCATTATGATTCCACTAATATTATGTCAAAAACAATTACAATTAAGCAATAGTGACTTATCCCAAATTTTCTTTGGTATTTTAATTGCTATTATTTTAGTAATGTTCATTACTAACTGAATTCTAGTTAAAAATCCACTGCGAAAACTAAATGTAACAAAAGAATTAGCACCCTGACAAGCAGACCTTGGTTTTCATATTATTACAAAATATTCACATTTAAAAACTGAATATAATGGTTATGTCTGATATTTAAAGAAAAAAGGTTTTATTCTGCTTGCTACACTTGGAATTAATTTTGGTTATGCTTTAATTTGTGCTGTTGTGTTTTCTATTTTAGGATAAAATAAAAGATATTTTTTGCTATTTTATAAACTACTTTTAAATAAAAAAAACTTAATTATATTTAAAAAATTTAATATAATTTAAGTGTTTTATTTAAAATTTTTTTTATTGTAAAATGTCTTTTTTAATTTTATAAGAAGCACTATTTAGATATGTTAGATTATAGTTATTGATTTAATAAATCTTTTATTTAAAAAAGGTCATTAATATATCTTCATTAAATTAAACATTATACATTAAAGATTAAATATTCTATTTTGAAATTTTTGTTTCTTCTTTTTGTTTTTTTGTAGCTTCTTTACGAGCTAAGATTTTCGCCACTTTTTTTCTGCCATTAAACGACGGCGTTTTTTCATTGACATTGCCATTTTGTATTCACTTTCTCCTTTTTAAATTATTAGTAAAAACTTTGTTAACTTAATAAATCTTGTTCAATTTCGTTAGCAGTTACAAATCCTGTTTTACGTTTTAATTCTTTTCCGTTTTGAAAGGTAATTAATGTCGGAATTGATAAAATTCCATAATTTTGAGCAAGATCTTGTAAAACATCAACATTAACTTTAATAAAATTAACATCACTACGCGTTTTTGCTAATTCATTAATTATTGGAGCAATCATTTTACATGGTCCACATCAATCAGCATAAAAATCAACGCAAGTTAATTTTTCATCACCAATTGTTTTTTCGAATTCATCAATACTTTTTATTTCATTTACAGCCATTTTAATTCTCTCCTTTACTGAATTCTCTTGCTTTTTTATCATATCATAAAAGTACTATTTTTTTAAGAAAAACTGTTGCAAATATTTTGCTGGTCCATTTTCACGATTTGATAATGTTACTTCATTTGCCATTGTTTTTAAATCATTAATCGCATTGCCAACCGCAATTCCAACACCAGCTTGGCGAATTAATTCAAGGTCATTATAAGAATCACCAAATGAATAAGTTTGACTAATATCAATTCCAATATGATGTGATAAAAATTGCAAGGCACTGCCTTTTGAAATCCCCTTACAAGCAATCTCAAAAACACGATTATTATATTGGGTAATATCTAATTGCGGTAATAATTGTCGTAACTTTGTCATTAATTCATTAGCAGCTTTATCATCTAAGGAGTGATGGGCAATAACACTAGCATGCGTAATGTCTTCTGTAATATCAGTCACCTTGGTAATAATTTTATATTTTGTTCGCATTATTTTTGATCAATAATAAGAATTCTCACCATATTCGTAAACATAAGTACTATTATTACTAAAAAAATGAACTTTATATTTTCGATAAGTAAATTCAAAAATGGTTTTAATTTCTGCTGTTGTAAAAATCATTATCCATAAAAAACTATTAGTTTTAAAAGAGTAAGCGCTAGCCCCGTTGTTTGCCAAAACATAACCATCATATTTATGAACTTTTAGTTTTCGCGCTTGGCGAATTGCATCGTTTGCTAGGCGTCCTGTTGTAACAACAAAAGGGATTCCTTTTTTTTGAATTGAATTAACTGTTTTTTTTGTTAACCGACTAAACCGATGATTATCGTTTAATAAAGTTCCATCCAAATCAGAAAAAACTGCTTTTTTCATCTAATTATGCTCCTTTCTTTTTCCTCAAAACTTGTATGATTACATTATTTAAAAATATTGATCAAACATTAATTTTATAGTTTTAATAATTATAGTAGAAAATGTTTAAATTTAAAAATTTTTTATAAATTATAAGCTTTAATTTTATCTAATTAAAAATATGTTAATAAAAAACTGTACGTTATCAAAAAGTTTTTCAATTACTTTTTGAAGTACAGTTTTTAATGTACTTTTTTATATATTATTTTTTAATACACTTTAACTTGATTAATTTTTAAATTTGTTCAAACATGATAAATAGTACAAAAAGAAGAAGTATATGAAACTAAATTCATTTTTAAATACTCGCTTTCAACTCATAAACTTTTAATATATAACACTGCTTTTTGTTTTACATAAACAAAAGGAACAAACAGATAATAGTCATACTTTAAAAGCGATATATGATTTTGATTAGAATCTCAATTTTCCTTGATATTTTCTGTATTAAATTTAATATTTGCTTTAGTATTAGATATTGTTGTACCTTGACCACCTGCAGAAGAATTAATCTTATTAATTTCAATATATTTGTATCTTTCTTTAAACTCTTGTCAACTATTAGCATAGTTTGACCATTTAATTAAATTTATTGTTTTTTCCCATACTTTTGTATCATCGGTTATTGGCCCATTTATTTTTCAATTGAAATTTATATTGTTTACTATTTTTTGGCACTTGTTGATGCCCTCAACCATATAAATCTAAATGATAAATTTTACCAGTATTATTTAAAACATAAGCACTTCCCTTATTATCTAATTCAATTGCAATTATAGGAAAATTCAAATCATCAAACTTATCAATTTGACCATAACCATGTTGCAAATAAATATGTAGTATACCACACACATTTTAAAGATTACAAGAAAATAATAAAAATAATAAAAATATTTATTTATAATAAAAAAATATCATAAAATAAATAAATAAAAAATATAAAATTAAACAAACTAAAAATTAGTTTAAAT
>NZ_PUUH01000113.1:0-1425 GCF_002968355.1 Spiroplasma sp. ChiS
TTAACAATGTTTATTAACAATGTTTATTACAATTAAAAAACATTATATAAACATTATTTATAACATTGTTTATTAAACAAATATTTAGTTAGGAGACTATATTATGGATATGAAATTTTTATTACAATTAAAAAACATTATATAAACATTATTTATAACATTGTTTATTAAACAAATATTTAGTTAGGAGACTATATTATGGATATGAAATTTAAAACAACTAAGGAATATAAAAAATTAAAAAAAGAATTTATTATTATGAATTTTGGTTTTGTTTATATTTATTTTTTTATATTAATTGTTTCTGGTCTTTGTATTGTTCTTATAATTTGTTCTTTAAATGTAGGAGATATTATAGGTATTATATGGTWTTTTTTCTGTTTAATCCTTTTTGTTGTACTTTTACCATTTGTAATTATGGAACATATATCAGAAGTTAAGGAATTTAAAGTTACAGTATTTAAGAAGCAATTATTACCGTTAGAAAATATAGTTGGAAAATTAGGAGAAGGTAAAATGCTAAGAAGTGGAGATGATAAAATTGAGTAATTTTGTTAAGAAAAATCAGAATATAGAAAATTATTTTATTAGTAAGGAATTTATCCCTTTTACAACAGATAAAGCAAGTTTTATTAATTTACCCAATCATAATCGTCATATTGGTTTTTGGTTGAGTAATAAGTTTATTTATTTGAGTGAAAAACATTCGGAACAAGTAGCAATCGGTTTGATTTATGATAATTCTTATCCTATTGTAAAATATGATGAAAATTTAAAGCGAAATATTTGAAAATATTTAACTGGAACAGAATTAATCAATTTATATAATCAATATAAACAAAATTATTTTACTAAAATRAAAAAAGCGTTATTTTTAAGTGAACCTAAAAAAGTAAAAGCAAATAATAACAATAATAATTTAACAAATTGAAGTGTTGAAAAAGAAGAACAATTAATTAATGATTTAGAAAGTTTAAATTAAATGAGTTTATATGATTATTGAGTTCAATTTGTTAGTTATATTATTGGTKCAAATGCCCCTGAGTTTTTATATGTTATATCGTTTGTGTTATTTATTGTTTTGTTTTTTGGAATGTTTTTTAAACTTATTCAAAAAATRTGGAGTTTTTAAARATGCAAAATGATTGAATTAAATTAAAAGAGTTTTTTATTTATATTTTTTTGTTTATAGATAAAACGAATGTTGAAAGTATTACAATGTGGAATTTAACGCAAAATGAATATTTAACTTTGATGGTTGGTGTTTGAATTGTGATTTTGTTTTTAACTTGGTTTTTCTTGTGGATGGTTTTTAAAATAGTTGGGTATTTTAAATAATGAAAAAGTTTATATTTTTCTTTAAAAACTATTGTTATATTAGTGGTTCAATGCTTTTGTTTAGTTTAATTGATTTATTACTTTGGA
>NZ_PUUH01000114.1:0-1406 GCF_002968355.1 Spiroplasma sp. ChiS
TGATGTAGAACTAAAATATATAAACTGTAAATTAAAACAAACAATAAAAAAATAGAACAAAATATTTGCCATAAATCAATTTACATATCAATAAGAAAACTTAATATTTTTTTGTCTTCTAAATAAATTAAAATAATTTTTAAACATATATCTACACCACCAATCTAATTGTTTTATATAAAATAAATATTGATAATCAAATTAAGAAAAATACTACTAATCAAATACCTATCATAATCACTGAATAAGTAATATTATCAATAGAACTACCAACAAAGTTATCAATTTCAGTTTTCGGAATAAAATAAAAAATCTGTAAAAGTCCTTGATATACTCGTTGCAAAAAAGTATTTCAGTCCATTATTTTATCCACCTAAAAATACAACTTAAAATTAAAAATAACATCCCAAAAACAAGTATTAAAAATACAACAAATATAACAATATCTAAAATAACGGGATGATTAACTCCGAAAATAATTGTCATAAATTCATAATATAAATCTCATAMACTTTGCATTTTTCTTATTCCTTTCCTAAATGTTAATTACTAAAATCAAGATTAGAGTTTATTATTAAATATTAATATCCATGAATTAACTTTCTGATTGTTTCAATTCCYAAAACCACAAACATTAAAACTAACGGAATAATTAATAACATATGTGACCCTAAAAAAGTAATAAATCAGTTAGTAAAAGCAATCGCTCAATTAGCAAGAATAGCAGCAAAATCCGCTATTTGYTTAATAACATCAGCATCGCCCGTTAATAAATTTAAATTCATTAATAACACCTCACTTAAAATACTTTCTATTAATAATAAAACCTTCGCATACTCTAACCTTGATTTTAGTAATTAACACTAAAAACTAAAATCAATTTTTATACTTGCGAAGGTATTTGATTGATATTAACTTATTCAACAGACTTATCTGCTTTTTTAATTTTTCGTTTTCCCCATTCTTTAAATTCTACTTTTTTAGAACAATGCGGACAAATTAAATACTTATTTTTAAATTTAAATATCGTATTAATTGTTAAAAAAACTAATAACATTAACATTGTAATTACTAAAATAATTGTTGCAAAAACGGTCATTAATTATYACCTTTACTTTCTATATTTAACATATAATTTTTTATTTGTTTTACTAATAATTTAAAATGTTGTTCTTCCATAACGCCAATATCAATAACTTTATGACTAAGATACAATTTAATTGCTTTTCTTAACATAAATAATGGTATTTTAGTAGGTAAACATTGATGTATAACATTAACTAAACACTCTAATCTCTGTTTATATAACTTAGTTTGTTTTTTCATATTATTCTTTATGTTTAGGACAAATAATATCTTGTCTATTACATAAATAACAATCTGATTTTTTCTTAGTCATTATTTAA
>NZ_PUUH01000115.1:0-1396 GCF_002968355.1 Spiroplasma sp. ChiS
TTCACTTAAAAATAAAGCTTTTTTCATTTTAGTAAAATAATTTTGTTTATATTGATTATATAAATTGATTAATTCGGTTCCAGTTAAATATTTTCAAATATTTCGCTTTAAATTTTCATCATATTTTACAATAGGATAAGAATTATCATAAATCAAACCGATTGCTACTTGCTCTGAATGTTTTTCACTCGGATAAATAAACTTATTACTCAATCAAAACCCAATATGACGATTATGATTAGGTAAATTAATAAAACTTACTTTTTCTGTTGCAAAAGGAATAAATTCCTTACTAATAAAATAATTTTCTATATTCTGATTTTTCTTAACAAAATTACTCAATTTTATCATCTCCTTTCACTTAAAAATAAAGCTTTTTTCATTTTAGTAAAATAATTTTGTTTATATTGATTATATAAATTGATTAATTCGGTTCCAGTTAAATATTTTCAAATATTTCGCTTTAAATTTTCATCATATTTTACAATAGGATAAGAATTATCATAAATCAAACCGATTGCTACTTGCTCTGAATGTTTTTCACTCGGATAAATAAACTTATTACTCAATCAAAACCCAATATGACGATTATGATTAGGTAAATTAATAAAACTTACTTTTTCTGTTGCAAAAGGAATAAATTCCTTACTAATAAAATAATTTTCTATATTCTGATTTTTCTTAACAAAATTACTCAATTTTATCATCTCCTCGCCTTACTGGTCTTAACATAATTTCTAACGGTAATAATTGTTTCTTTAATACTGTAACTCTAAATTCCTTAACTTCTGATATATGTTCCATAATTACAAATGGTAAAAGTACAACAAAAAGGATTAAACAGAAAAAATACCATATAATACCTATAATATCTCCTACATTTAAAGAACAAATTATAAGAACAATACAAAGACCAAAAACAATTAATATAAAAAAATAAATATAAACAAAACCAAAATTCATAATAATAAATTCGTTTTTTAATTTTTTATATTCCTCAGTTGTTTTAAATTTCATATCCATAATATAGTCTCCTAACTAAATATTTATTTAATAAACAATGTTATAAATAATGTTTATATAATGTTTTTTAATTGTAATAAACACTGATTATTAACAATGTTATACATAATGCTAATATACTAGTCAAACCCGTTCAAATCCCAGTCATACCCTCAGTCATAGTTTTAGGTGTAGGTGCTGTTAAAAAATTAAACGCTGTTGTTAAATACATACCTAACATTATTTATTACTCTCCATTTTTCTATTTAATAAATTCATTTTTTACAAATGTGATACCATCTATTTAGTGTGCCTTAACTAAGATATAATCGATTATAATAAATACTAAAATCCTTTAACCATAACACGGAAAAAGTTTAAGATTTTAATAATA
>NZ_PUUH01000116.1:0-1377 GCF_002968355.1 Spiroplasma sp. ChiS
AGATATTGAATGAAAAAGGTAAATAAATAGTATGTGAAAAGATGAAGATGGCAAAGTTTATGAAAAAGGTAAATAAATAGTATGTGAAAAGATGAAGATGGCAAAGTTTATACAGAAGAAGATTTATTTAATGAAGCATTAGAAGAATGTCATTCAGAAGAAAGTGCTTATGACTATATTGAAAAATTAATTATGGAAAAGAATTTGGAGGAATTATAAAATGAAGAAATTACAAGATTTAATTAAAGATTTAACAGGAATAACTGTTGAAGAACAAAAAATAAATGAATATTTAGCAAGTGAAAAATTAGATTTACAAGGTGCTAATTTAGAAGATGCTGATTTATATCGTGCTAATTTACGATCTGCTGATTTAGAAGATGCTAAATTACAATGGGCTAAGTTAATTAATGCTAATTTACGATTTGCTTATTTAAAAGATACTAGTTTATCTTTTGCTGATTTAAGACGCTCTAATTTAGAATATGCTTGTTTACGAGATGCTAATTTATCTTATACTGATTTACGAGGTGTTAATTTATCTTGTGCTGATTTAGAAGGTATTAAAATCACTAAACAACAATTAGACCAATTAATTGTTATTGAGGAGAATGAATAATGTTAGAAAAATTAAAAGATTGAATTGAAATATATAATAATAATAATTTAAAAATTGAAGTTAAAAGTATACAATCAATTATTTTTAAAGGAAAAATAAAAGACTTTAAAGGTTATGAAATTTTTAAGGATTGTAAAATTATTCATAAATCAGTAAATGCTAATTTTAATTATTATTACATAAATACATCAACTTTGACTAAGCAACAATTAGAGCAATTAACTGTTATTGAGGAGGATGAATAATGAATATAACAGAATTAATTGATGTACTTAATAGCCGCATTCATTCAATTAAATGAGAAATTGATGTACTTAATATCAAAATACGAACACTTAAAGCAGAAAATGAAGCACTTAAAAAAGAACTTGCTGAGTTAAAAGAACAACAATTATATAAAGAAGATTTTGAAAGATGAAGAAGAACCAACAGAAGAACAATTATCAAAGTATATTCTAATTTTAAAAGATAATTCTAAATATGACAAATTACCTAGTAAGGAGGGTGAATAATGAATGATATTGTAAAAAATAGAGTAAATAGTATTAAGGAGGGTGAATAATGAATGATATTGTAAAAAATAGAGTAAATAGTATTACATTTCAATTTCCTTTAAACGGAGAGAATTTTAAAAATGAAAGTATTTTAGCATATAATGTTCAAAAATTTAAAGAAGAAAATAAACAAGAATTAACTGAATATATTTTTAGACATATTAATCATTATGCATTAAATGGTTATCAAGATGTACATTTAAA
>NZ_PUUH01000117.1:0-1369 GCF_002968355.1 Spiroplasma sp. ChiS
TGTAAATTTACATCTTTTATTATTCTTTTTTCTTTTCTCATAATACATTTTATCTGACTTATAAGCACTATATTCATCAGTAGTTTTAAAACGCTTAATTTCTCGTAAAATAGTACTACGATATCTATTCAAATATTTAGCAATTGCAGAAATATTCTGTTCACCATTCATCAGTAGTTTTAAAACGCTTAATTTCTCGTAAAATAGTACTACGATATCTATTCAAATATTTAGCAATTGCAGAAATATTCTGTTCACCATTCTTTTTTAAAAAAATTTTTGATAATAATAATTGTTCTAATTTAACTTTATCCATAAAACTTAAATGACTATACATAACATTTATATACCTTTCATTAACTTATAAAATTAATATTTAATACGAATAATTGATATATAATTGATATGTAATAAAATCAATTATATATAAAAAAATAAAAAGGAGCAATATATATGAAAAAAATACTTAGCATAATAGGAGCAATCGGATTAACCGCAACAAGTACAACAACATTAATCAGTTGTAAAAAAGAAAATAATAATAAAAACAAAGAAGATAATAAACCAAAACCATCATATAACGCACAACAACCACCAGAAAATAGTAATTGAAAATTAATTGGTAAAAATAATATTAATAATCAATTTAGTATATATGATGAAAAGTGATATATAATAATTGCAAAAAATACAACTAATCAATCAATTAAAATTATTAAATTTAAAAATAATCAAAATGAAAAATCAATTTCTCCTATTATTAACAATACATTTTATATTTATCCTATATATAATAATTGATATTCTATTATTAATTTATATTGTTGAGATGGTGATGGTGAACCAGAAACACCTACAATTGACAAAAACACTGGTGAAATTACTGACTGAAAAGAACAAAAAGGAACTAAATAACAGTTCCTTTTTTATATTAATCGCACAAATTTCATAAAAATAATTAATAAAAAGATATTTGTTATTGTACTATACAATGCTGGATTAAATTTTCATACTTCAAATATTTGACTAAAAAAACTATATACTGTTTCAAAAACCTTTCCAACACCACTCGCTAATTCATTAACTTGTTTAACACCAGGAATAGTGTTCACAATTCAAATCACCGCATTTTTAATGTGAGTTTCTAAATCTCATCAACCTTTAGGAGTTATATATTGCACTTGAAATCATTGTTTATTGGGGAACAACCCACCGTTATTAATTTCTTCTCAATTATAAATCCCAAAATTAAAATCATAATATCGGTACATATCATTCTCTTTTTGTGCTTGCAATTCAAAAACATTATAACCGATTTTTTGTTCTTCAATTTTCTTATATTGCAAACCATATTTATTTTGTAAATCAC
>NZ_PUUH01000119.1:0-1364 GCF_002968355.1 Spiroplasma sp. ChiS
AGTATTGAATTTAAAATAACTCCTGAGGGAAGTTTTTATCATGACTATATATTTATTAGTTTTGATAATGAAGGAAAAATAACTAATGATTTAAAAGAAGACATAGGAACATATAAGGAACAAGACAAAGATGATGATTTTTATTTAGATTTTAAAGTCGTTAAAAAATTTTATCAAACATTAATGAATTTACAAAATAAACAAAAGAATAATAATTAAGCAAGATTAAAAATCTTGTTTTTTTATTTTAAATTAAGATATAATATATTTGTTATCAAAAAAGTATCAAAATTGTATTAAATAATATTAAAAAAATTAAATATTGGAAAAACAAGTTAAAAATAACTTGCTTTTTTTGGGTGTTTATTTTAATGTGTGTGATGATTTATTTTTAAATCAGGAAAGGAAACAACTTTAAAATGGATATTAATAATATTATATTGGAAAAACAAGTTAAAAATAACTTGCTTTTTTTGGGTGTTTATTTTAATGTGTGTGATGATTTATTTTTAAATCAGGAAAGGAAACAACTTTAAAATGGATATTAATAATATTATTAATGGTGACAACTTTTTTAATAAAACATATGAAGATTTGAATAGATATGCTGTTGGAGAAATTGCATATAGGTTAGAAAAGTACGATGATCTTATTTTTCAAAATTATAAAAATGATGATAATTTTAAACATTATCGAGTAAAAGAAATAAGAATAAAAACATTAATTACTTTAAAAGGTAAAATAACATTTCGCAGACGACGATATTATAAAATTAATCCAATAACAGGGAAAGAAGAATATATTTTTATTTAAGATGAATTAGTTTAATGACAATTTCAACAAAGACTGGGGAATGACGTCAAAAAAAGAATTTTATTGTTTTTAAGTGATGATAAAAAATACCGCGATATTTTAGATGCATTAGAACAAGCAAAAATTAGTTTAATGACAATTTCAAATACAATAAAAAACGCAACAACAAACGACAAATATTATATTAATAATACCAATATCAAAATAAATGTTCCACATACTTTATATATTCAAGTAGATGGAACATACTTAAAAATGAAAGTGTGATATGGAGGAAAAAAGATTAAAAAACACACCTTAATTTCTACCGTTCACACTGGATATGATTAAGAAAAATCAACCGAAAAAAGACATGTAATTGCAAATAAGTTAGGTGTTTACGAAATAGATAATATTCCAATTTATATTTCTAAAAAAACAAAATTAACCCGTTTTGTTGTTAAATTAATAATTTTGATAATAAGTAATTATAATATTCAAGATGATACCGAAATTATGATTTTAGGTGATGGAGCAGATTGAATTAAAGGGGTTAAAAAAGTTATTGCAAA
>NZ_PUUH01000120.1:0-1360 GCF_002968355.1 Spiroplasma sp. ChiS
TTAAATTATGGAAAAAAGATATTTATTAATAACAAATAGTTCATTTACTGGAATAGATACTGAATTATTTTATACATTAGAAGAAGCAAAATATACTGCTAAAAATAAAAGTTGTTCTCAAACAACCATTATTGATTTAGAAGATAAAAATATTAAATGACAAGGAGATAAATAATATGGAAAAAATAAAAAGAAATATTGCTAAATTATTAATTTCAATAAATGATGGTGAATTTGATGGATATGGGCAAAATACTATGAAGCAAATGATTTATGCTGAATTAGAAAAAATTTTTAATCAAATTAATAAAGAAAGTTTTTTAAAATGCGAAATATACAAAGAATTACAAATAAAGGAGAATAAATAATATGTGAAAAGATGAAGATGGCAAAGTTTACACAAAAGAAGATTTATTTAATGAAGCATTAGAAGAATGTCATTCAGAAGAAAGTGCTTATGACTATATTGATACTTTAATTGCAGAAAAGAATTTGGAGGAAATTTAATATGACAAAAGAAGAATTTAATACAAAATATAAAGATAAATTTAGAATTAATGATTATTGTGATTTAGAACAATGAATTGAATGTGATTGTGATCATTGTCAAGAATGTAAATATTTCTAAATCAAAACAATGGTCAATAGTTATCAATATAGAGGGTGAATTTGAAATGATATATGATTATGTAAAATATCTCAAAAATAATTTTTCTTATTTGAATTGTCATACATGTGGGGAGGAATTATAAAATGAAAAAATTACAAGATTTAATTAAAGATTTAATAGGAGTTACTGTTGAACAAGAAAAAATCAATGAATATTTAGAATATGAAACATTAGATTTACAAGGTGCTGATTTACATTGGACTGATTTACGTTATGCTAATTTATCTTGTGCTAATTTATCTTGTGCTAATTTATCTTGTGCTAATTTAAAAGGTATTAAAATTACAAAAGAACAATTAGACCAATTAACTGTTATTGAGGAGGATGAATAATGACTATAACAGAATCAATTAAATTTAACAAACTAAAAGAAGAAAATGAAAAACTTAAAAATGAAATTACAGAATTAAAACAACAACAATTATATAAAGAAGATTTTAACGAATTTGCTCATTGTATGAATTGTGGAGATGATTATGACTTTGATAATAAGTGTAGTACTTGTGGTTGAAAAAGAATAATTGATTTAAAAGATAATTCTAAATATGACACATTACCTAGTAAGGAGGGTGAATAATGAATGATATTGTAAAAAATAGAGTAAATAGTATTACATTTCAATTTCCTTTAAACGGAGAGAATTTTAAAAATGAAAGTATTTTAGCATATAATGTTCAAAAATTTAAAGAA
>NZ_PUUH01000121.1:0-1349 GCF_002968355.1 Spiroplasma sp. ChiS
TTATATCATTTATGCGTTCTGCCATAATATTAAGTGATGGTTCAAATGATTATCCAATTCAAATAAATTCAGCAGGTATTTATTTACCAGTTAATGGAATTGTAAATGGAAATATTTATTTACATATTAATGCAGGTATTATTGATAATCAAAATATTAATGATAAAAAAATATTAATTAATGGTACAACAAAACCTTCTTTATCAACAGTTATTACAACACCTAATTTAGGTCAAATTACAATGGTGGGTGATACACCAACAACAGCAGAATTAGAAACTGCTATTAAAGTAAAAAATACTAATTATCAAAATGGAGATGCAACATTCTCTAATATTACATCTACTGGAGCATTAGCAACTGGAAATCCAAAAAAAATATAGTGTTATATCATTTATGCGTTCTGCCATAATATTAAGTGATGGTTCAAATGATTATCCAATTCAAATAAATTCAGCAGGTATTTATTTACCAGTTAATGGAATTGTAAATGGAAATATTTATTTACATATTAATGCAGGTATTATTGATAATCAAAATATTAATGATAAAAAAATATTAATTAATGGTACAACAAAACCTTCTTTATCAACAGTTATTACAACACCTAATTTAGGTCAAATTACAATGGTGGGTGATACACCAACAACAGCAGAATTAGAAACTGCTATTAAAGTAAAAAATACTAATTATCAAAATGGAGATGCAACATTCTCTAATATTACATCTACTGGAGCATTAGCAACTGGAAATCCAAAAAAAATATAGTGGCACAGTCTCTCTAATTTATTCAAAGTAAGTAGCTCCATAGATATTCACGATAAAATTAAAAATGTTGATAGTTTAACAAATGATGAAATAATTAAAGGAATTATTGTACCGCAAAAAGTAGCAAGTGAAGATTTAAGACCACTTTTAAATGATAAAGTTTTAAAAGCAGTTAAAGCGGTTGATGCAAGTTTAATAGCAGATGATTATGATTGATGACCGTTATATTATCAAGGTTCACCATCAAGTTATGATATTACTACAACAGATATTTATGTTGATATTTATATTGCTGGTAAAAATAATGCAACTGGTGTATCACAAGTTCAATATTATAAAGTGCAAAAAGTAAATAAAATAAGTATTAAACAATTTAATAAAGATAATATTGGAACTTTAAAAACACCTTGATATAGTGATGTTCCTGATTTAACTAAAAAAGCAGATGTAATTGTGGAAATGAATACTGGTCTTATTAAAGCAATTCAAAAACTTAATGCTGGTTTAACAACTTCAGATTATATTGTTAATATTTTAGATTATGATCATTCAATATTTAATGATAGAGATGAGGGTAATTT
>NZ_PUUH01000122.1:0-17518 GCF_002968355.1 Spiroplasma sp. ChiS
TAACAGCTCTAATGGTTTCGTGCCGGCGAAATGCCTTGCTGGGGAACCTTCCCCTAATCGTTTCGTGCCGGCGAAATGCCTTGCTGGGGAACCTTCCCTAAAAAATATGTAATTGTATAAAATTAAACACTTGTAGAGCCAATATATTTAATTTGTAAAGTTGTTTTTCAAATAAAAAACAACCCTTTAACAAGAGTTGTTTTGTCCTATTTCATCCTTTATTCTACAAAGTATGTCTTTTTTAGTTCGAAAGAATTTCTAATTTATGGTGTGAATTAACACATATATAAGAAATTTTAATCTTTAGTTTGAATTAAATATGTATAATTTAATGAATATTTTTGTGGAATAATACGAAATAATCGTTTTAAGAAATGGACCGCTTGAATATTTAAATTAATAATTTTTAATTCATCTGCTAGAGGAATTGTTTCAAAAAGACCTTTTTTCCCAAAACCAGCATTATTAATAAATAAAACAATATAATACTGTTTTATTTCTTCAAAGAAAGCATAACAATTTTCAGAAATAGACAAATCATATGATAAAACAATAATTGTTTGTTCAGGAAATTGTTGTTGTAATTCTTTTGCTCATTCTGTATGGCGAGATACTCAAATAATATGATAACTTTGCTTTAATAATCACTGACAATAACCATATCCAATCCCTGATGATGCTCCTGTTACTACAGCAAATTCTTTTTCCATTATATATCATTCTTTTCATTTCCTTAATTTTAATATTAAATAAAATAATATTTTTTAAAATGTAAATTAAATGCACAGTAACAAATTTATTAACTCAATAATAACATAAAATAGTAATTGTTATAATTATTTTTAGAATTAACTATCAAAAATAAGTTGATTTATTTTATTCCACGTCATATTAAACTTTACAAAAAAAGGTTAAAAAATTTAAACCTTATTTTCTAATTCCCAATGTTTCAATGATTGCTTTATATTCATTAAAATTAGTCTTAATTAAATATGCAAGCAAGTGTTTTCTTTGCACTACTTTTTGCAATAAACTTCTTCTTGAAACAATATCTTTTCGATGTATTTTCAAGTGTTCTGTCAAATTATTAATATTTTCTGTTAAAATTGCAATTTGAACTTTTGTTGAACCAGTATCTTTGGCATTTTGACCAAACTTTGTAACTAATTCTGCTTTTTTTTCTTTTGAAACCATTACTATCTTCTCCCTTCATTTAGTGGTTTATTATGTTAAAACAAAGAATTTAAGAAAGGGTTATCTTAAATCAACGAAATAACAACCTTATTAATATTATGCTTTTTTAGCAAAAAAAGCAAGGGTATTAACGAAATCTTGCTTTAAAAGCGTGACCAATTCTGTTAAATTATTAATTTTAATATTTTCTCGAAGGTATTTTTTAAAATAAACAATGATTTCCTGCCCATATAAATCTAAATTAACATTTAGTAAATATATTTCAACAACTTCTTTCCCTTCAAATAACCGATAAGATGTCATTGAGGGATAAAGTTTTCCTTGTGCTAATGTTTCTGTTATATAGACACCATGGGGCAAAATTACTTTTTGTGGCAAATAAATATTTGCCGTTGGAAAATTAATTGTTCATCCTAATTGTTTTCCTGGTTTTACTTCACCACGTAGATTATAATCTTCATATAATAATTTATTAGCGGATGATAAATCATATTGTAATAAAAAATTGCGAATTGTTGTTGAGGAAAACAAATTATCTTGGCGAGTAATTAAATAAACATTTTCTTGACCAAAAAAAGCAATAATATCATTAAAATCTCCTTCACGATTTTTTCCAAACCGAAAATCAGAGCCAATGACAATTTTTGTAACATTAAATTGTTTTTTTAAAATTGTTAAAAATTGTTTTGCCGATAAATTTATAAATGCAGTAGTAATAGGCACTTCTAAATAATAATCAAATCCTAATTTTTCAACAATTTGTTGTTTTGAATGATTATCTACTAGTTTTGTATTTGCTTGTTGTAAAAAATCACTAACACTTTGCGACATAGTAAAAAATAATGTTGCAAGGTTATGCTGTTTTTTAATTTCCATTAAACGTGTAATTAATTTTAAATGACCTTGATGAAACCCATCAAATAAACCTAAACAAGCAACTTTTGCTTCCTTATAACTTGGCTTATTTCATACTAAAGTTTTCATTAATAATGATCGTCCTTCTCTCTATCATCTTGTTTTTTAGGCTCAATATGTGATCATAATCCACGTTGACAAGCATATACGTGTTTTCCAATATGTTTATAAATTGCTAAAACATTTTTATTTTTATCAATAATAAAAATAATTGGGTCAGTATGTTTAATAATAACAATGGGTTTTCCTTGTCGAATTTCTTCATCATGATGATAAAGTAATAATTGTTGGTTATTAGTAAATAAAGCATCATACATCGATATTAACTCATTAAAATTTACTGTTTCAGGGCTAATTGCTTTAGATAACAAAAAATTCCCTGATTGCGTGCGGCATAAAGCTGTAACAGTAGCAATAGTATTTAATTTTGCCGCAATATCAGTCACTAAACTTCTAATATATGTGCCCTTAGTACATAACACGCTAAATTTAATTGTATGATTATGAGCATCGTATTTTTTTAATTTAATCGCCTTAATTGTAACAGTTCTTGGTTTAATTTTTACTTCTTTATCTTGGCGAGCATATTCGTAAAGTTTTTTACCATTAACTTTAATAGCAGAATATTTGGGTGGATATTGTTCATACATAAATCCATTAAATTCATTAAAAATTTTTTTTAATACCTTCTTCTGAATCTTAAATGGAGCCGTTTCATTAAGAACATTCCCAGTAATATCACCAGTATCTGTTTCAATAAATAAGCGCATTTCAACATCATACGCTTTATCTGCTGTTAACAAATATTCACTCATTTTAGTAGCATTATTTATTAAAACAACTAACAATCCTGTTGCTAATGGGTCTAATGTTCCTGCGTGACCAATTTTATTAATCTCTAATTTTTGTTTAATTTCTTGAATAACTTGATTACTTGTTTTTCCTGTTGGTTTATTGATTAAAAAAATACCATCATGCATAATAACCACCCCGACTTTCTGAAATATTATATCATTTTTTACTATACTCCTAACATTGATTAAAAAAGTACCTCTATTTTTGCCGTATTTTTTACAAAATTAATTGATTATTAAGAAAATATAGTTTAGAATATTTATGTATGAAAAATAAGTATTGTTATATTTATATCTTTCTTAAATTATTTAAATCTAAAATAATCTTAAAGTTTGTTTTTCATACGTTTTTAAAAATTAATTGAAGTTTCTTAAAGTTTGTTTTTCATACGTTTTTAAAAATTAATTGAAGTTTCTTATAGGCTGTTCATTTTTCTTCAATTAATTTTTTTTATTTTGTAAATTATAAATACAAGTGTAATAAATCTATTAATTTATGAAACCATAAAATAAAATAATGTTTTCTTGCCATTAACAAATCAACTCAGAAAGGAGTTGATTTGTTGCACTTGCATTTACAATTTACATTTGCTTAAAACAAAAAAATACTTTTAAAATCTGTCAATATCTAGCTAAAATTTCGTAAATTTATTTAATTGATAATTGTTTCATAGTATATCTTTCAGTTCATGGATGATTTGATTTGAATTTATGAGCTTTAGATTTTGGTAATGTTTTTTCTGTATTTTTAACTGTTGGAATATATTCTAATAGATTATAAATTTTGTTTTCATACTTAAGATACAATGTTTTATCAAATGCATTAATTATTGTAACATTTGTTTTTGAATTAAAAACTTTTAGTTTTTTACTTATCATAAGCTAAGTACTTTTTATTTGCATAACTAATTGATGATCCATTATCTGTTCTTCTTGTTGAAGTTATTTATAAAAGTAAATTAATTTTGTCACTTTCTGGTGCATCAACGAAAGCAGAATTGTTATAATCAATGGGAAGAGCAAAGTGTTTATTGAATTTAGGCAGAAATTCTTTTAAGAACTTATTTGCTTCTTCAAGAGTAGTTACTTTTGCAAGACCTAATTCATTTTTTAGACGATCTTGTAAAGTACCTCATAACCGTTCAATTCAACCTTTTGCTTGAGGAATTGAAGTAGTTATGATTTCGACACCTAATTCACTACAGCATATGCTGAATTGAGTAAAGGTGTCTTTTTCTTCGTTTTTACTATTATTTTTTTGATAAGTAAAAAATGTTCGCTTATCTGTATAAAATGTCATAGGAATACCATAGTTTTTTAAAATTTGATATAAAACATTATAATAAACATTTAAGGTTTCTTGATAATCAAAATATAATCCAACAACTGTATTTGTTGCATCATCAATAGCACCATGTAAAAATATTTTAGGATGATTTATTCCTAGTCATAAATGTTCACTAGCATCAGCTTGTAATAATTCCCCAAAATATTTGCGGCGTTCTCTTAAAGGATGTGATTTATCTTTTTTTCTTAATTTCTGTTTTCTAGGAGATTTTATTTGATTTAGAGACATTAAGTTGTACAAAACTGAATAAGAAATTTTTATTTTTTCATTTTCAAGTAATTTTTCTTTAAAATGTATAAAATTAAAATCAATATATTTAGTTTTGTAAAGATTAAGAATATTTTCACAAATTTCTGGTTTTGTTTTGTTATATGCCGTTCTACCACGTGAATGATGGGCAAAGGAAGTCATATTTTGTGTATCATAAATTTTCATTAATTGTTCAATTCTACGAATAGACAAATCTAAAATTTTAGCAGCACGTTTTTTTGTTATTTCATTATTAATAACTTTTCCAATATTTTTATATTTATGTTTTTCTGTCATTGTTAATTTTTTTCCATAGTTATCACCAAATTAATAATATAAATAATTGCGAAATTTTTGCTAGATAACTATTACGAAATTATCACAAGATAAGGACAAAAATACTTTTAAAATTTTGCAATTTCAAAAATGTATGTTATTATTAAAAATGTCTTAAGTAGAGAAATAAGTAAATCAAAATAACAAAATTGGACATGTTATGTAATCTTTATTTTTAATAAAATAAAGCAACGAACAAAATAAATGCATTAAATACCTAAATGGCCTTGAAAATTAATAAAATATCTCAAAAAATTAAAAAATATAACTGAAGTCCTATTTTTTATATTAATTTATTATCTTGTAAAATGGTAACTAACCCTTTAAAAAGTAAATCTTTATCATAATGGTAATTAACTAATTTTTTAATGTAAGTAGCATTACCTCCCGTTAAAATTACTTGTGGGTTTATTACTTCAGTTGCGAGTTGATTAACAAAAGCAATAATTGCTAATAAATGGCCATTAACTAATCCAATATTGATTGCTTGCTTAGTATTTTTTCCTAAAATAGCATTGTCATAAGAAAAATCAAATTTTTGTAATAATTGTGCTCGTTCAAATAAGGCTTCTGCTGCTGTTTCTAAACCTGGCATAATAATTGTTCCTAAGAGGGTGTCTTGTTTTAATAATGAAATTGTTGTTGCCGTCCCCATATTAACTAAAATAACATTTTGTTTAGGGAATAAAGCTAATGTTGCATATGAACCAACAATTAAATCAGCACCAAGATTACGAGGATTAGGAATCTCTGTTTTTAGTCGATCAGTGGCCAAGTTTTTTTTAACTTGATAAAAAGGAATTTTTAAATCGACAGCCAACTGATAAAATAAATCATCTCACATTGGTCGAACTGAAGATAAAACTAATAATGTAAGATCTGTTAGAACTAATTTTATTGTAATTAAACCAGTTATTATTTTTTGTCGAAAATTTTTTTCAGCAACTAATTCGCGACTAGCCATTGTTAAAAAAACAATAATCTTTTTTTGAGGATTAAGAATTGCAAATTTAATTGCTGTATTACCAATATCAACTAATAATTTCATTATTGTGTTTTCTCCTTTATTAATTCACTAATTGCTGCTAAAATTTCTTTTGCAATAATAATTTTGTTTTGACTAGGAATTTGTTGATGTCCTTTTTTTGTTAATAAAATGATTTCATTTTGGTCAGCACCCATAGCATTAATTTGATTAATAATAATTAAATCTAAATTTTTTTCAATTAATTTTTGTTGCGCATAATCTAAAACAAAATCATTTTGGGCACTAAAACCAACTAAAATTTGTTGCTGTTTTAACTTACCTAATTCAGATAAAACATCAATATTAGCAAGTAATGATACAACAAGTTGTGGATTTTTTCGTTTACTAATTTTTCCTTTCATAGGAACCGCAACTTGATAATCATTTAAAGCAGCACATGCAATAATAATATCTTGTTCTTTATATGCTTTTAACATTGCTGCTAACATTTCTTCGTTTGTAGTTGCTTTAACATGCTCATAATAAATTGGAAAATCACAATCACCAACAATTGTTGTTAATGAGCAGTTTGTTCATCTTAATACAGTATGCAATGCATCTCCCATTTTGCCACTAGAATTATTTGTGAAATAACGAATATCATCTAAATATGTTTTTGTTCGCCCAAAATTAAGCATAACTTTTTTATCTTTTCACAAGTTTTTTCAATCTAAAAATTGCTTTATTTCCATTAAAACATCTTTTCATTCTCAAGCACGGCCAATACCAACCATATTGCAAGCAAGCATTCCCGAACGAGGCTCATAAACTTGATTCCCATCCGCTATTAATTGTGCTAAATTACGTAAATTAGCTGGTGATAAATACATCTTACTATTCATTGCAGGAAAAATCATTTTATAACTTTGAGTAACACTATATACTAAACTTGCTAAAATATTTGTAAAACCATGAGCAATTTGAGCAATAAAGTTTTGTGTTGCTGGATAAACAACAAATAAATCAGCTTGCTCAGCAATTGTAATATGTTCTGATAAGTCTTTTTTATCATAATATTGTTTCATAAAAATTTCAGTTTTTGCTGTTGCTGGTTGATCCTTTAAAAATTTTAAAGCATCTTGTGTTAACAGTAATTCAACATCATATTCTTTTTTCAATGCTTCATATAAATGAAGTCCCTTATATGCAGCAATGCTTCCTGTAATAACTAAAATAATTTTTGCCATCTTAACACCTCACTCATCTTTATAATTATATAAATAAAAATCGATATATTTATGTTAATATATCGATTTTTAATTATTACCCTGTTGTTTTCTTTGTAAAAAAAACAGCTTGCATTCTTCGTTGCGATTCGGCAATAATTCCTTCCACTAATTCTTGTCAATGTTGTTGCTCTAAATAACGGCAATAAAAGCTACGAATAATATTTAATTGTTCACCATAACGTTCTTGGGCAAAATATTTTACCTTTTTTAAGATTGAGATATAGGCATATTGTAAATCTAATGGTTTTTGATAAATTTTTCGATAAACCTGGGCATATTCTTTAATTAACTCCGTTGCCTTATATTCTAAGGATTTTGTTCATTCAGTAATCATTCGTTTCAAAATTTCATCTTTTTGTGTTGTATTATACTTTGAACTTTTCATAACATAATACAATTTTATTTCTAATGCTAAGACAGGATTATTATGTGATATAATTTTTTCATTATTCACAATCATTGATAATTCACGAATAAAATTATCATAAAATTGGCTACAATTGTTCCCTCCTAAAGTTGACACTTTTTCACCCCACATAATAAATAGTTTTTATCAAGTACCTTTCTCATAGTAATATTATACAGTATATTTATCATTTTTAATTAAAAACTTAACTAGGAAACATTCTAATACATAGTTTTTATCTTTTAATTATCATTGCCAATAATATAATCATCATTTTTTAAGTTATCAACAGAAGTCATAATAGCTTGCAACCGCATATAATAATTTGATGATGAAATAATTGGATATTTTTTATCAAAATAAACTTTAATATATGTTAACTTTTTACGATAAGTTGTTAATCATTTATGCGCAATTAAATTTAGTTCTTCCATAATTTCTCGTTGATTAACACTTATTGCATCTTTCCGCTTTGCCGGATCTAGTTTTTTAAATAAACTTGTTGCTTTTTGTTTAAAATTAATTGCATAGTCAATAAATCCAACTACTCCTAAAATTTTAACTGGTGTAACATAAATTCCTAAATCATGGTTACGACAATAATCATACTGAATTCGCGAAAAGTTAGTATTTTTAAACTCTGATTGAACATAATTTAAATCATTAAATTCTTT
Organism: Spiroplasma sp. ChiS; assembly: GCF_002968355.1. Classification (NCBI taxonomy): domain Bacteria; kingdom Bacillati; phylum Mycoplasmatota; class Mollicutes; order Entomoplasmatales; family Spiroplasmataceae; genus Spiroplasma; species Spiroplasma sp. ChiS. Next base: position 8,233 of record NZ_PUUH01000122.1, read on the forward strand.
AATATTATAAATTTTAAAATCAACATAATAATCATATGGTGTTAAAAAACAATTATTGGTATATCAACTGTATCGTGAAATTGATTCAAAAATTTCTTCTTCAATAAATTCAAATTCACGAAAATAATATGTTTCTGTTTTTCAAAAACGTTCTAAAATATAAAAAATTAACTCTTCACCATCAATATTATTTAAAAATCAATTTTTTTGAAAATTAATATTACGGTACTTCATTAAATCTTGTTTTTCAATTTGTTTGCCTGCATCAATTTTTTGCAAATAATTATCATATTTTTTTGTAAAATATTCATAAAATCATCGCAAGGTTAAAGTATATAAAATATAATAATATGGAAAATCAGTTTTAAGAACATACTTAATTAATTTTATTAATGTTCGTAATAACTTATTAGAAATCTTATTAGCTTTATTAAAACCTTGGACAACTTGAATAACATTATCATTTTTTTCAATTCCATTGCGCCAAAAAATATATGTTAATTCTCCTTCCAAATTTTTTTTGTAACAAAAAGGAATAATTCGCACAATAAAATTAATTTCATCGTTCACTTGATATTCTAAATAACCATCATTTTGACTATCTTTAATAATTGTTCCTTTGCTAATATTTTTTCGTATTTCATTTAAAACTACTTGGAACATTTGTTCACGTAAGCCTGTTTTATTTTTAGGATGATATTTAATAACTGCTAATTCTAGCTCTAACTTATCATATTTTGTTAATGTTTTAAAACCATATTCACCAAGTGCAATTGTTTGATAACCTAATTTTTGAAAACTATTTTTATAAATTTTAAAAATTTCCTGCATTTTTTTTCGAATATTAGTTGATAAATTAAGTTGTTTACTAACAATACTATTTAATTCTAAAAACTTTGCTTTTTTCTGCATTAAGTTCTCCCCTATTTTCTACTTAAAAACATTATAACAAAAATTACTTAATATTTATAATCTCATCATTAACCACTTCAATACTAACAGCATTAGGAATTTTATTTAAACCAGGCATCGTAATAATATCTGCTAAATAAGCAATTAAATATTCCGCTCCTGAATTAATTTTTAAGTCACGAATAATAATTTGGTCATCATAAGGATTTTTATTGCCAAAAATTGTTTGATGATTTTTAGCCATACAAACTGGTCAATGCTTATATTTTGGATTTTGTTGATAAAAATTAATTTTTATTTGAGCCAATGGACTAAAAACAATTTTTGTTGTTTGATAAATTTTTGTACAAATTATTTTAATTTTTTCAGTAAGCGATGTTGCTGTTGGATTAAATAATAATTGATATTGTTGTGGTTTTTCAATTTCTTTAATAATAGTTTTAACTAAAGTTGGATCATCTTTAATTCCTAAATGATAAGTATTATTAATTCCAAACGGAATTTTCTGTTCTTTTAATCATTCAGTTACCATAGCAATTTCTTCAAGAGTATCAGTTGCAAATTGATTTAAACAAACAACAAAATTTAAGTGATAATTTTGAATAATTTTAATATGATGTTGCAAATGCGTCAATCCTTTTTTTAAAGTAACAAGGTCAGCTGTTGCTAATGTTGTTTCAACAGCACCACCATGTAATTTTAATGCTCTAATCGTTGCTACTAACACTGTACAATCTGGTGTATATTCCTCGTTTAAATTAATAATATCATTAAATTTTTCAAATCCTAAGTCACTTCCGAATCCAACTTCGCTAACAACATAATCACTTAATTTTAATGCTAAATTTGTTGCAATTAAAGAATTTGTCCCATGAGAAATATTTGCAAATGGACCACAATGTACTAATAATGGTGTTCCATGTTTTGTTTGTGCTAAATTTGGTAATAAAGCATTTTTTAACAAAGCTAATAATGAACCAGTAATTTTTAATTCGTGGAGATAAACTGGTTCATTATTAAAATTATAAGCAACTATTGCTTGATCTAAACGACGACGTAAATCACTAAAATCTTTACTTAAACCTAAAATTGCCATAATTTCACTAGCAGCAGTAATTTGGAAATGTTCTAAACGATGTAATTTATCACTAATTTTTATTTCAATATTTCGTAAAGCACGATCATTGACATCTAAACAACGTTGTCAAACAATTTGCTTAGGATCAATTTGCAGCGGATTGCCTCAATAAAGCAGATTATCAATCATAGCACTAACCATATTATTTGCTGTTGTAATGGCATGAAAATCACCAGTATAATGTAAATTAATTTCATTTTCTGGTTCCATAATACATTCTCCGCCGCCGGTTGCTGAACCTTTTAATCCAAACACTGGTCCTAACGATGGTTCTCGTAATGCTAAAGTTGTTTGATATCCTAAATGATTTAACATATCAGCAATGCCAATTGAACAAGTTGTTTTTCCCTCTCCTACTTTTGTTGGATTAATTGCTGTTACTAAAATAAACTTTGCTTTTTTAGGTAAATTAATAAAATTAAAAGCTTTTACTTTTGCCATATAATCACCATATTTAATTAAATCATCATCTTTTAAATTAATTTTTGTTCCAATTGTTATAATTTTTTCCATTTTCTTCTACTCCTTTTAATTAATAATGTCCTATTTTGGGGGAGTGTCAATAATTTTTAAACACGATGCTATTTTAAAAATGCTAAGATTTTGTATTTAATTATTTAACTCTTTCAGATACAATAATTTATATACAGGTATTTTAGCATAGAAAAGAGCAAAAATTTAATGGATAAAACAAAAATAATTGATGGAAAAATGGTTAGTGAATTAATTAAAGCAAAAATAACTGAACAAATTTTAAAAATTAAAGCAAAAAAGCAACGAGTACCGGCCTTAACAATTATTCAAATTGGTAATAATAAAGCAAGTACTACTTATATTAAAAATAAAAAAATTGCTTGTGAAAAAGTTGGTGTTACTTGCAACGTTTTAAATTATCCAGATATTATTACTGAATCAGCTTTAATAAAAATTATTAATGACTTAAATAATAATTCTAAAATCGATGCAATTCTTGTTCAACTTCCGTTGCCAAGTCATATTAATAGTGAAAAAGTTATTAACACAATAATAACCAAAAAAGATGTTGATGGCTTTACTCCAGAAATATTAGGCAATTTAATGCTTGGACATTATAACTTATTACCAGGTACTCCAAAAGGAATCATAGCACTTTTAAAACACTATCAAATTCAATTAGCTGGACAGCATGTTGTAATTATTGGTCGTAGTAACATTGTTGGTAAACCACTTGCTAATCTTTTAATAAATGCCTCAGCAACTGTTACAGTTTGCCATTCACAAACAAAAAATTTATCTGCTTTTACAAACCAAGCTGATATTTTAATTTCTGCTGTGGGAAAAGCTAAATTTGTTACAGCAGAAATGATTAAAGAAAATGTTATTGTGATTGATGTTGGAATTAATCGTGATGAAGATAATAACTTATGTGGTGACATTGATTTTCATAATGTTTTCTCAAAAGTAAAAATGATTACCCCTGTTCCTGGCGGAGTTGGCCCAATGACAATTGCCGCATTATTAGAAAATATCTTATATTTTTATCAATTGAATCAAAAAATATAAAAAATTTTTATTTTAACTTTTATATCACTAAAAACCGTTAAAAAGATTTTAATGGATATTTTAATTAAAAGAAACATTCATAATATTTTTGGTAGTAAGAAAAAAGCATAGGTTTTATAAAAAAAATAAATAAAGTAATTAAATAGAAATTAAAGTAATCGCTTATCAGAGCGATTTTTTTAATTGCATTATTCATCAGATAGTACCTTTAAAATTGTTGAATTATTTTTTCTAATTCAACAATTCTACTAGATAAATTTGTATTATTTATAATTAATTGATTTTTTGTTTTATTAATTATTTCAATTAAAAATTAACCTATTTTCTCCATCAATTAGTTAATTTTTATAATTTTCTTTCTATGATTTATTATATTTTTTCGGTTTAACAACTAATAATATTATTTTTTAATAAAGGTACTATCTGATGAATAATGCAATACTAAAACTTAATATTTTGATGCTTAAAGATGGATAACTCATCTATGGCACGAAGCCTTAAAGAAAGTGTGAAAGCGATTGGATTTAACCATATTTATTTCTTTAATTCTCGGCGGGGTTAGTCGCCCGCGAAATGTCAGAGCGTGTGTTTTTGGCTTGTTTCATAAAAAGAGTGCTGTTAAACCGAAAAAAACACAATATCGGACACTAAAAAACAAGAGGGAGGAGATCCAAAAGGTTATTTTCTTTATATAAAGTTGTGTAGGGATGGATGAAGCGTAATTAATAACTGGGTAAATTATTTTTTGTTTATTTCCGTAGGGGGTAAACTCTATCAAAATATTAACTAATAAATGAATATTATTTTTTTACAGAAAGGAAAAAATAAAATGAAAACATTACAAGATTTAATTAAAGATTTAACAGGTATTAATGTTGAAGAACAAAAAATAAATGATTATTTAGAATATGAAGCATTAGATTTAAAAGATGCTAATTTACAAGGTGCTGATTTATGTTATGCTAAATTACAAGATGCTGATTTACGAGATGCTGATTTAAAAGATATTAAAATCACAAAAGAACAATTAGACCAATTAACTGTTATTGAGGAAGATTAATAATGGGAAAAAGAAAGTATTGTGAAGATTGTCAAGAAGACAGATTAAATATTACTTATGATGGTTATTATTGGTCTTTTTCAGATGAAAGATATACACAAAAAGAAATTGATTTTATTGTTAGCGAATGTTCTGCTAGAGAATTAAGACAAAATTTTAAAGCTAAATTGCATTATGTATGTGCTAATTGCCTTATTTCATATTGCTAGTGAGGAAGAAAAACAATGAATATAACAGAATTAATTAAATTTGACAAACTAAAAGAAGAACTTGCTGAAAAAGATAAAGAAATTAAAACACTAAAATCAAAACATTTATTTAAAGAAGACTTTTATTTACTTTGTGAAGAAGATAAACTTACATATGATTGAGAAAGTTTACAAACTGATGAAATAACAATTGAAATGCACTTAAAATATTGTGAAAGTAATAATCATAGATATTGCCTAATTAAAGATATTAATAATTTACCAAGTAAGGAGGATAAATTAAATAATGAATGTAACAGAATCAATTAAATTTGACAAACTAAAAGAAGAAAATGAAGCACTTAATAGCAAAATTAGAACACTTAAAGCAGAAAATAAAGCGCTTAAAGAAGAACTTACAGAATTAAATAAAGATTTAAATTGAAGTTTAAAAACTGAAGAAGTACTTAATAAAATGTTTGAAGACAAAATCGAAGAAAATGAATTACTTAAAAAAGAACTTGCTGAATTAAAACAACAACAATTATTTAAAGAAGATTTTAAAGAATTTGATTATTGTATTAATTGTGGAGATGAATTTTCTTTTAATCGGTGCAGAAATTGTGGTTGAAAAAGAATAATTGATTTAAAAGATAATTCTAAATATGACAAATTACCTAGTAAGGAGGAAAAATAATGAAAAAGTTAAATAAAAAAACTATTAGCAAAATAAATGAATTAATGCTTAGAAGTTATCCAGTTTCAAAAGATGATACTACAGATGAACATTGAGCATTAGGTAAACAAATTTAGGAGGAAATAATATGCGTTTTGTAATGTGTTATAAAAATAAAGATATTTGAAGACCGACAAAAGATGATAACAATGATTTTATAATTGAAGAAATATTAAGTAATAGTAAAACAGAATTAAAATTAGCGAGGTTAAAATGTAATTTAAAAATAATTGATAAATGATATTATTTTGTTGAAAAATATAAAACAAAACAAATAGAACCAATTTTAGATAAAAATGATTAAATATATTATTGCAATTGACCCTGCTGGAATTGGGCAAACTGGTATTATTATTTATAATTTTTTGAAAAAGAAAATAATTAATAATATTACTTTTAATTCTAATTCTGAAGAAGAAGCAATAAATAATATGTATTTAATATTAAATGATTTTAAAAATAAAATTTGTTCTTATTTAAGTAAAGTTATTGTAATAATTGAAGATTACCAACTTCATAAAGGTTGAAAAATAAAAAACCCATTATCTACTCCTAAATTTATTGGTGGTTTAAAAGTTTTATGCAAATATTTATTTAATTTAAATTATGTTTTACAATCGCCAGTTGTTAAGAAAAATTATATTTATACTGGAAATATTAAAATGACAGAGCATGAATTAGATGCTTGGAAACATTTGCAATATTTTTTAGTAAAAGGAGTTAATAAAAATGGCACAATCAAAAAGTAATTTATCTAAAAAATCAATAACTAATAAAACTAAAATAAAAAAGTTAATAAGTTAGAATTAACTGTTAAATTACATGAAAATCCTATTAAAACTAAAATTAAAGCACTTGTTGCTGGTGGTGTTGAAATTGATGCATGCTCGGTTAAATGTCAATGAGACGGATTAAATTATTCAACATTATCAATATATAACCAATCTATTTTAAATGAGTTTTTAAAATTAAAAAAGACGATGAGATAAAAATTAAAGGCTCAGTATTTAATCAGTTAAATATAAAAACTAAACGCTATTTTTTATCTTTTAGAGTAGAAAGTTTTGAAATTATACAAAAAGCAATTAGAAAAAGAACAAATACAAATATTAAAAAATAGGAGGAAAAAATTAAAATGGCATTAAAAAATGTAAAATATGTTCTTATCAATGAAGAAAACGAACCAATTATTAATGAAGATGGTAGTTTAAATATTAAAACTGATGAAATTATTTTAGAAAATACTGCTGAAGTTGAAGAATTTAATACAAGTAATTTAGAAAATAGTAATCAACAAATCAACGAATTACAAACAAAAAATACTGAATTAACTTCTCAAATTGAAGAACAAACACTGCAATTAAAACAAATTGAAGTAATTGACTTTATTAATTCTTTAACTGATAATGAAGAATTTAAAAATGTTTTATTAAAATCTTATGATATTAATGATGATATTGAAATCATCAAAACACAATTGCAAAGTGTTTATGATGAATTAATTAAGGTACAAACAGTTAATACTGGTGGAGTACCAAAAACAGAATAAAAACAAAACAATATTTTAGATACAGACAATGTATTTAATAAATAGAAAGAAGGAATAAAATTATGGCACAAAACCCACAAAGAATTTTTGGAGATATTGTTAATCAAGCAACAGTTAATGATAAAGAAACATTTGAACAATGATATTTACAAACTTATCAACAAAAGTTAAGTTGAGAAGCATTATTTGCTTGAAAAGATGCAAACAAATTTGGTTATTAATATAAAATAAAGAAAAATATTAAATATAAACAAGGTTTAGGAAAAGATGGTCAAGTATTTAATACAGATGATAATTTATTAAAATATTCAACCGTAGAGTTTGAGGATGCAACCGTTGTATTAGATACAATTTTAACTTTTGCTCGTAAATTAGACCCCATATAAAGTGATTTTAACCCTAATCTTTGGGGGCTGCTGATATTGAATAAGCAATGGATACTGAAGTTGCTTATAAACGCAATAAAATTTTAGAAATTATTAATAATGGAGACGTTACAACTATTCAAGGAACAAAAGCCCATGATACAACAGCTTTACAAATTCACGATGAAATTATGGATAAAATTTATGAAAATGGATTTACCCCATCAGAAACAGTTGTTTTAGGTTTTGCTGATTTTATTCGTGGAATTCGTAATAAATTACAATTACAACTTGGAGCAAATGACCAAATTAATAGTGTAATTGAAACAAGTGGAACAATGAAAACTGTTGAAGGAACAACATACTATATGGTTCCTAAAAAATTACCAATTATTAATGAAGATGGTGCAGAAGGAACAATTACTTTATTACCAAATGGTATTAATGCAATTGCCTTTAAATTTAGCAAAAATATGACCCATTAATTTTACGAAAAAAAGACCATACCCCATTAAGGGTTGGTGCAGCAGCCTTAGGTACTAAAATGGGTAATACTTTAATTATGGAAAGAGTTTTAAATTTAGGTGGTGCAGTAGTTGAACCAAAAGGAATTATTAAACACACCTATTTAATACCTTTATCAACAGTTATTACAGTACATAATAGGAGGAATCGGATTAACCGCAACAAGCACAACAACATTAATCAGTTGTAAAAAATCTGAAAAAACAAATAATAATGAAAATGATAAAAACACACCAACAAAAAAATCACAACAACCACCAGAAGGTAGTAATTGAAAATTAATTGAAAATAATAATAGAGAAAGTGAGTTTTCAGTACCAAATAATAAATGATATTTTTATATTCGGATTATTGATAAATATATCTGCGAAAAAGTTTATTTTAATAGTAATTTTATAAAAAATCACAATACATACTGACAACATTTAAAATATGGAATTAATTTTCCTGTTTATCGTTGAGCTGGTGTTAGTGAACCCGAAACACCAACAATCAACGAAAACAATGGTGAAATTACTGATTGAAAAGAACAAAAAGGAACTTAATAACAGTTCCTTTTTTATATTAATCGCACAAATTTCATAAAAATAATTAATAAAAAAATATTTGTTATTGTACTATACAATGCTGGATTAAATTTTCATACCTCAAATATCTGACTAAAAAACTATATACTGTTTCAAAAACCTTACCAACACCACTCGCTAATTCATTAACTTGTTTAACACCAGGAATAGTATTGACAATTCAAATCACCGCATTTTTAATGTGAGTTTCTAAATCTCATCAACCTTTAGGAGTTATATATTGCACTTGAAATCATTGTTTATCGGGGAACAAACCACCATTATTAATTTCTTGTCAGTTATAAATCCCAAAATTAAAATCATAATATCGGTACATATCATTCTCTTTTTGTGCTTGCAATTCAAAAACATTATAACCGATTTTTTGTTCTTCAATTTTTTTATACTTTAAACCATATTTATCTTTTAAAGAATCTTCAAAAACATAACCCGAATTTGAGTTAATATTATAATTATTAGCAACCGAAAAATCATAATTAAAAACACTACCATAATTATTAATCGTATAAAACCGATTTTTAAATGCTGAATATAATTTAATATCTAATTGCTTATATTTATCAGAAAAATAAAAATATCGTGGGTAAATTTTAAAACCATTATTTACTAACAAACCATATTTTTTATTATAACCTTGAACATAAGTATTATTTTCTAAATAAAAAATCGTACGTAAATAATTAG
>NZ_PUUH01000123.1:0-1345 GCF_002968355.1 Spiroplasma sp. ChiS
CTTCGTTTTTACTATTATTTTTTTGATAAGTAAAAATTGTTCGCTTATCTGTATAAAATGTCATAGGAATAATTGTTCGCTTATCTGTATAAAATGTCATAGGAATACCATAGTTTTTTAAAATTTGATATAAAACATTATAATAACCATTTAAGGTTTCTTGATAATCAAAATATAATCCAACAACTGTATTTGTTGCATCATCAATAGCACCATGTAAAAATATTTTAGGATGATTTATTCCTAGTCATAAATGTTCACTAGCATCAGCTTGTAATAATTCCCCAAAACATTTGCAGTGTTCTCTTAAAGGATATGATTTAAATAAAGATTATATTGATAAAGAAGATGGAAAATATATTGTTAAAAAAGCACAAAGTGGTAGTTCAATAATAGTTAATGCCCCATTACATCAAAAAGATGATAGTAGTTTAGAATTATTATTATCAAATGAATTTGATATTGAAAATAATAAATTATCTTTAAATGAAGGTTTAAAAGATACTATTGAACAAATGTTAAAATAAGTGTTTGAAATAAATAGTGCTGATTATATTGATATTCCTGAATTTTCAGAAGAATATCGTTATCAAGTTTGAATATCACCAACTAATCGTAAAGGTGCTGAAGGTATGTTATGGCTTGAACCACCTTATTTTACAGAACAGAAAGAAAATAAAACTTCATCAAAACATCAAGCAACTTGTTTTATTGATGATATGGATAAAAAACCTTATAGTATTGCTTTATATAGTGCTAGTGGTCGGGTTTATTTAACTAATGGTTCTGATGGTTCTAATATTCCAATTAATAGTGTTCGTATTTTTCGACAAGAGGTGTAAATAATGATAGATAAAGAAAATATTATTATTAAAAATGAAAATGGTACTTATTGACAAAGATTAGGTTTTAAACAAAGAAATCCAAGTCAAAGTTTTAAAGCATGAAAAAATCGTAAGTTTTTAAAATATGATAAATATCCATTTCATATTTAAAAAGCATATATTATGCGATATAATGCTTTATCAATTTTATATCATACACCATTTTTAAGTTTATATGGTTTATTTTTTACTAGTTTACATTTTAATTGAATACCAACATTAGAACCAGTTAAATAGTTTATGTTTGGTCAACATGATATAACTGATGGTGGTTTTTTGGATATGCTGGGATTATTATTTCTTATCCAATATTACATAGTACTGCTTGATTAACGACAAAAATACCTAAAATACCAGCAATTAAATTACCAATTGGTAAATGTTTAGAACAAATTTATAAAATACCAAGTTATATCTTATATTTAATATTATTTGGTTGATTAATATTTCGTAAATATCTT
>NZ_PUUH01000124.1:0-1335 GCF_002968355.1 Spiroplasma sp. ChiS
TTTTTTCATTTATTTGTTCGTTTTCTCTTTTTGATAAATTATATAAATAGGGCGGATCAGTTAATATTAAATCAACGCTATCGTTAGTATTAAATCAACACTATCGTTTTCTAATGTCTTTATAAATTCCAAAGCATCTCCATTTATTAATTTTCCTAAATTTGTTTTAAACATTTTTTCACCCTTTGCCTTTCGCTTCACTTTAAAGGTGATCGCAGGCACTATACTATTGTGTTTTAAAATATGCAGTGAGCTTTCTATGTTATGTCTATTTAATATATAATCTTAAAGCTTTGTATATTATTTAAAACTTTTTTGGGAATATTTTAATTTAAACTTTTTAAGTCTTTAATTAATTGTTCTTTTTTTTCAACACTTAAATTTGTTAAATTATTTTTATTTGTTTTTACTTTTTTAGGTTCGCTTGAAAATAATGCTTTTTTCATATTAGTAGAGTAATTTTGTTTATATTGATTATATAAATTAATTAATTCCGTTCCAGTTAAACTCTTTCAAATATTACGCTTTAAATTTTCATCATATTTTACAATAGAATAATAATTATCATAAATCAAACCGATTGCTACTTGATTACAATTTTTTTCACTCGGATAAATAAACTTATTACTCAATCAAAACCCAATATGACGATTATGATTAGGTAAATTTATAAATGAAGCTTTATCTGTTCTAAAAACTATAAATTCTCTTTGAATAAAGTAATTTTCTATGTTAATATTCTTCTTATAACTTGGTTTCTGATACATTACTCAAATCAACTCGCTTTCGGTTACACTGCATTGAACAAACATTTAACTTAAAATACAAACTATCAACAATTTTTTTATTCAAAATAGAATGACAAATTTGACATTTACGTTTAATAAAAAATATTCAAATTCCTAACATAATTAATCACACTCCTTAAAATTTGTAATAAACATTGTTATATTTAATGTTTATCTATTGTTTATTTATTGTTTAATAAACATTGTTATATTTAATGTTTATCTATTGTTTATTTAATGTTTATATATTGTTTATCTATAGTTTATTTATTGTTTAATAAACATTGTTATTAACATTATTAAAAATATAAAATAGTAAAAATTGGCACACTGAAAAATACTATTAACAAGTTTAATAAAAGAAATATAAAATTAAAATTAATAAATCAAATAACATAACTAGTGTGCCATAGATGAGTTATTCATCTTGTTATATTAGAATTATTTAATTTTACTAAAAAAGATTTTTAAATACCCAGTTTTTCAATCAACTTCTATCCTTGAATTTTCCAAATTATTATAAAGTCAAATTTTTTCTTTGTTTATA
>NZ_PUUH01000125.1:0-1324 GCF_002968355.1 Spiroplasma sp. ChiS
AACTTATTAGGTAATAGCGATAATTATAACGAAGAAATGTTAAAACTATGTGATAACAATTCAACTGGTTTTTGTAATAGCGATAATTATAACGAAGAAATGTTAAAACTATGTGATAACAATTCAACTGGTTTTTTATTTTACGGATTTGGCGAACAAGAAAACTTAGATGCAGAATTCAAATATGAAGACAACGGAATTCAAGTAAAAATAAAAACAAAAAAAGGAAACAAAGAAATACCATTTTTTTATTTAAGCATTTGCGGAAGAATGATTAAAGTAGAAAACAACACCACAAACGATATCAACGACTTAATTCCCTATGCAAAAAACGAAGCAGAAACAACAACAACAATATTTTTAACAATTAAAATAGATATGTCAAAAGCACCATTAGTATATCCAACCCCCGATATAGACAACCCAGATGAAAACTACCAATATATTAATAAAAATTTTATTGAAAGTTTAGGAGAAAACAAAAGCGAACAAATTGAAAAATTAACAGAATTATTAGAACAATGCCCCATTAACACTAAAATTGACGAAGTTGAACCAAGCGGAATTGACAATAAATTCTATTTTGAAAAAACCAACGAAGAAAAAAACAAACCCTGAAAAAATATTAAAAGTGCCATGACTTGAAACGATAATTCAAAAACAATAGCAATAGCTATAATCGATAACATTAATCAAGTAAATGATTTTAAATACCAAGCAATTTATCAAAATAAATGTGCTAGCGAATATTTTGTATGAACAGACAAAGGAAGATTAACCCAAGATAACTTAAACACAAGACATAAAGACGGAATTTATGAATTCCCTATTCTTAGTTTTAATTTACCTCTAAAAGGCGAAAAAATAAAATCCTTTAATTGAGAATACACCGCACGCGTTCCCATTCGTTATCAATCAATCAAAGACCCTAACAATTTTATTAATTTTTGCGAATATGCCCAAGAAAAAAAGGAAGAATTCAATAAAAAATGAACCAAAGAAATGGAAAAAATGGATCAAAAAACAGCACAACTAGACAAAAAAATTAGAGAAATGCCCTACAAAATAGAAAGCAGTGCCAAATATGTCAAAAGCAGATTAAAAGAAATGACACCAGACGAAAAACCATTTAATACAGTTGATAATAATACTTATTATCAACTGTATTAAATGGTTTTTCTTGTGAGCAAATTCATTCTAAGTTGTTTTTTATTTCTTGGCAATTTGTGCATATTTGGTTTTCTTGTTTTAGTTGTTGTAATTCATCTTCGTTATATTGTGGTATATTATTACAAGCAACTAGAGTTGTTGTGCTTGTTCCTAG
>NZ_PUUH01000126.1:0-1319 GCF_002968355.1 Spiroplasma sp. ChiS
TTATTCAAATTTTTTAAATCATTATCAATATTTTTTAAAAATAGTAAATTATTTGCCACACATTTTTTTAATGTTGAGATAATAAATTCATCTTTATTTTTAAAATCATCTAAATCTTTATTTGTTTTAATAATTTGATTTATTTGATTTTCGCTTTTTATTACATCCATTATTTTTTCTCCTTACTAGGTAATTTGTCATATTTAGAATTATCTATTCTACAATATATTGTTAAATCTTCGTACATTTTAGTCATGCATTCATCAAAGTGCTCAAATTCACTTGTAATTTTATTAATTCCTTTTGTTAATCCTGATATTTCTATTTCTTCTTCACATTCTTCACAACGAATAAAATCTATTCATATATCTTCTTTATATAATTGTTGTTGTTTTAATTCAGCAAATTCTTTACCTAAATTTTGATTAAAATAATGTGACATATCTAATTGTTCTTTAAGTGCTTTATTTTCTTCTTTTAGTTTGTTAAATTTAATTGATTCTGTTATATTCATTATTCATCCTCCTCAATAACAGTTAATTGTTCTAATTGTTCTTTTGTAATTTTAACCTTATCTAAATTAGCATTAGTTAAATTAGCCCAACGTAAATCAACCCAATGTAAATCAGCACTATATAAATCAGCATCTTGTAAATCTAATACTTCAATTCTTAAATATTCTCTTATTTTTCAATTTTCAACAGTAACTCCTGTTAAATCTTTAATTAAATCTTGTAATTTTTTCATTTTATAATTCCTCCTTATTTTTAATATTTTTAATTCCTTTATAACTATTAAAGTAATATTTATGATTTCTAATTTTAAATTTATTAATTGTTTCTAATGGTTTATTTTCGATATCATAATCTGAGAAATCAAAATAACCAGCACAATAATTACAATGTGAAATAAACTTACTCATTATTAAATTTCCTCCAAATTCTTTTCTGCAATTAAAGTATCAATATAGTCATAAGCACTTTCTTCTGAATGACATTCTTCTAATGCTTCATTAAATAAATCTTCTTCTGTGTAAACTTTGCCATCTTCATCTTTTCACATATTATTTATCTCCTTTATTTGTAATTCTTTGTATATTTCGTATTTTAAAAACTTTCTTTATTAATTTGATTAAAAATTTTTTCTAATTCAGCATAAATCATTTGCTTCATAGTATTTTGCCCATATCCATCAAATTCACCATCAGTTATTGAAATTAATAATTTAGCAATATTTCTTTTTATTTTTTCCATATTATTTACCTTTTTCATTCAATATCTTTTAAATCAATAATTGCCGTTGATAAGCCATAATTATTA
>NZ_PUUH01000127.1:0-1302 GCF_002968355.1 Spiroplasma sp. ChiS
ATATAATATTAGAATGTATAAGGCATATTTTAATGATCATATATAATATTAGAATGTATAAGGCATATTTTAATGATCATAAGGCAAATTAGAAATCTTAAGGCATAATTTCATGAAAATAAGGCAAATTATAAATCATAAGGCATATTTTAATGATCCTAAGGCAAATTAAAAATCATAAGGAAAATTATAAATCATAAGGCATATTTTAATGATCATAAGGAAAATTAGAAATMATAAGRMATATTTTMWTGATCATAAGGCAAATWAKAAATCATAAGGMATATTTKAATGATCACAAGGCAAATTAGAAAWCATAAAGCATATTTTAATGATCATAAGGMAAATTAGAAACCATAAGRCATATTTCCAGATCATAAGGCAAATTAGAAATCATAASGCATATTTTAATGGCCTTAAGGCAAATTAGAAGTCATAAGGCATATTTTAATGATCATACGGCATATTTTCATGATAAAAACAAATAAATATCCTAAATATATACCTAAAACTAACGTGGGCCTTACATCATCTGTGGAGCAGGTGATGGAGTCGGTTTACTAGTGGATCATCGGTGGAGCAGGTGATGGAGTCGGTTTACTAGTGGACGTCAGATGAAGAGGAGATGCCATGCTAACAGGTGTCGGTGGTGTCCCTCATCATCGGTGGAGTTGGTGTCCCCATCGACTATGTCCCTGTCGATTGTGTACCCATCGAGTGTGTGCTCGTCAATTGGCTAGCATCTAACTGTCTCTTCCGTCCTCGAGCTATCGTMCYTGTRATWGAARGAACGTRAATRAATTAGTTAAAAGTATTATAAAMMAATAWGTGTAAYAAACGTATAAGTGTAATAAACATATATAAGTGTAATCATATCATGTATCAAAGTAAAGCMTACRATGTTCTATGTGTCRRAATCCTCATCGYTTTCATCGATARAATCATCATCGGGATCATCGTCGRCATCTTCATTCGAATCTTCATCCGAATCATTGTCGGCATCATCGTCCGAACCTTCAACGATATACATGTTTTGACGAGTTTCATCATTTCTTAATTCCTCGAAACATGTTTTGACGTCGCTGGCTAACTCTTCCGACGAGCGAGAATCATGGACTAGCGTTCCAAAGTCTTGTTATCTTGAAATGCTCCATCTTTGACTGGAACATCTATTACTCGTGGTCGAGATTTCATCTTTGACTGGAACATCTATTACTCGTGGTCGAGATTTCATTACACTAAGCCAATCTATCCTCATTCTTTTAGAGCCCGAATATGGAAGAAATGAAACTTGTTCTGCTT
>NZ_PUUH01000128.1:0-1293 GCF_002968355.1 Spiroplasma sp. ChiS
ATGATTTTAAAGAATTAAGTTTAAAAGCATTAAATATTAAAAAATGAATTGATGAAAATGGACAAGAATTAGCAGAATTTATATACAGACATCGTAATCAATATAATACGACTGGTTATAAAGATGTGCATTTAAAAGATATTCCATCAACATTAACTAAAATTGATATTGTTTTTAAAGAACCATTAGATCCAGTTAAAGAATTTAAAGATGCTTTAAATCGTATTCATACTAATATTATTAATTTTGAAAAATCAATTGAAAATCATAAAATTCAAATTAAAAATAATATTAATCAAGTGCGAATTCAAAAGCAAAATGAGTTTTTAAAAGAACAAGAATTAAAAAAACAAGAATTAATTGAAAAAGCAAATAGTTTAACACCAGATATGGGTCTTGATATAGACCAAATTCAAGATGAACAAGTTCGTGTAATGGAAGAAATTGTGCAAATTGATAAATCATTAGAACCAAAACAATTAAAAAAAGTTGGTATTAATTTAATAAAAGAAAAATTATTAATAMAAGATATTGAAATATTAGGGATTGATGATGATTTTTTAGAAAATGCTAATCAATATGAATTAAARCAATTAATTAAATATTTAATTGTTAATGAAAAGTTAGTTAAAAATACAATTAAAGCACAATGAGATACAAATACTAATAATAAAGTAGTTGGTATTAAAGGAATAAATATAAAAATTTAAAGGAGTGAAATAAAATGACAAATGAATTACAACAATATATTAAAGGTGCAATTATTAAATATGAATTAAAAGTTAATGATAAATATGTAAAAGAAAATATTTTAGCACTTGAAGAATTAAAAATGAAAAATGGACAAAGTTATATGCAATTAGTTAATACTGCTGATAATGCTAAAATAACAGCATTAGGAATTATTAAATTAAGTAATAAAGGATTAATTTTTGGTAAAGATTTTAATATTATTCCATTTAAAAATAAATTAACTACTGTTATTGATAGTAAAGTTTATTGTAAAAGAATTGAAGAAGCAGGGTATAGTCCAAGAAAAGCAATTATATTTAAAGGTGAAAAATTTGAATGAGATAGTTTAAATTCATGTCCTAAAATACATGAAATTAATTTTAATGCAAATACTAGTGATTATAATGAAATTATTGGTGCTTATGCTTTTGCAAAAGATAAAAATGGAAATTATCAAGGTATTTTATTAAGAAAAGCAGATATTGATCGTTTAAAAAATAGTAGTCCTAGTGGTAATAGTGAATATTCACCTTGAAATAAATGACCAAAAGAAATGGTTGA
>NZ_PUUH01000129.1:0-1290 GCF_002968355.1 Spiroplasma sp. ChiS
ATAATAAAAACAATTTCTGAAATTAGAGGAAATGTTGATTGGAAATATGTAGAAAAACTAATTGAATATTTTGATTTTGATCCTAAACGGAAAATTAAAAAAATGTCAAAAGGAATGAAACAAAAAGTAGCTATAATTAGTGCTTTTATGCATAAGCCGAAAGTATTAATTTTAGATGAACCAACTTCAGGATTAGACCTCTTAATGCAACAAAAATTTGATACATTAATTAAAAATTTACAAAAAGAAGAGGCAACCATTTTTATGAGTTCCCATATTTTTAGTGAAAAAATGTCAAAAGGAATGAAACAAAAAGTAGCTAAAAAAGGTAAAATTGTATCAGAAGCTAATATTAAAGAACTTAAAAATAATGCTGATAAAATTTATGAATTAAAATTTATAACTATTAATGATTATGATAATTTTATGAATAAAAAATGAAAAATAATTGATACTAATAAAGTAACAAAAATAATAAAAGTTGAAATCAGTCAAAATAATATAAATAATTTTTTAAAAGAAATAACAGATTATCAACTAGAATATTTTAAGGAATTACCATTTAATTTAGAACAACATTTTATTAAATTTTATGAAAAAGAGGTAAGTTTCAATGATTAATTTAAATGAAAAATAATTGATACTAATAAAGTAACAAAAATAATAAAAGTTGAAATCTATTTTGTTTTTTTTATTAACAATTCTGAAGAAATAACAGATTATCAACTAGAATATTTTAAGGAATTACCATTTAATTTAGAACAACATTTTATTAAATTTTATGAAAAAGAGTGGTTGTGGTCTTATTATGATAAAATTTGTAAAATTACAGTTTAAAAATATAAAAATAATTTTAATTATATGATCTATTTTGTTTTTTTTATTAACAATTCTGGCAATAACTCTAAAATATTTTAGTCCAGCTACTAATATTAATGTAGCTTCAGCTGCTAGTTTTGTTAGTTTTATTATGTATGGTTATGGTTGTGGTCTTATTATGATTTTTCCATATTCAATAATTACAACTCATATTTTATTAACAAAAGAAATTAAAGAAGGTTATTTTGCTTGTTGATTAGTATTGCCTATGTCAAGAAAAACAGTTTTAAATTCAAAAATTTTTACATTAATTTCGTCAATTATAATTTTAAATGTTGGTTCTTTATTTTTACAATTAATTTTATTCTCTCTGGTTTACAAAGATTTTAATCAACAAAATCAAATAAATTTAGTTCTTACAAGTTTTTCATTTTTATTTTTATGGATATTATGATCTTTTATTGTTTGAGT
>NZ_PUUH01000130.1:0-1285 GCF_002968355.1 Spiroplasma sp. ChiS
AAAAAAAGAGATTTAATATCTCTTTTTTTATTTATAGTATCGCACAGACTATTGACTGGCAAGGTTTCTTTTCTTTATTTAAACTTGCAAGTAGAACCTAGAATAACTCGCAACATCACTTGCTATTTAATTATAGCATGTTTTTATAAAATTAAAGGAATAATAAAAAAATATGGTATTAAAATAAAAATATGGTATTATATATACAAATTTGCATTTATTATATATTTGACAAATAATTTTAATGACGGTATCATCACGATAATAAGTAATAATTATTACTTATTGAAAATTAAACAATACTAATTATAATTATTAAAATTAAAAAAATTTGTATTTATTCAGTCGTATTATAGTAAATAAATAATGTTGAACTACTTGAATGAATTTAACTCATAACCGAGTTCCCCTAGACAACCACAAACAGGCAGACAAGAAGATTATTCACATAATATTTAAGGAATTTGTTACGACTGAATAAGTACAAATTTGTATATATTATAACATAAATTATTTTAAAGACAATATAAATTGTCTTTTTTTATTTGACAAATATTTTTAATGACGGTATCATCACGACGACAATAAATGATGGGGTTAATTATTATTGTTAAGGCTGGTGATTTTTTATGTTAGATAATAATGAAAATAATAAGGTGGTTAATTATGGCAATAGTTTTAAAAACATTTCCTAATTGTAATGTAGAAGCGTGTGATGATGGAATTATTCAAGATTTTTTTGCTAGTTTTTTTGTTAAAGATAAAAATATTATTTTTTTAAACGAAGAAAAAAAGTTAATAAAAAGACACCTTGGAAATAAAGTTGTTTTTAATCAAACATATATATTAATTTATGGGCGAATTATTGAAATTGAAGAAGATACAGAATATGAATTACAAGCAACCAGCGGAAATTCAATTAAAAAAATTATTTTTAATATTAATTTAAGAACAAAAAAGAATGAAATTAAAACACTAACAAACGAATTATTAAATGAAAGTAATTTATCATGAGAAGATATTAAAAACGAAGAATGAAGCTATGATATTGAATTATTCACCTATCAATTACAAAATAACACAATTTACAATATAAAAGAAAATCAAAAATATTGAGAAGACTTAAAACCACACACAAAACTAAACAACAATCTAAACAATAATTTTAACAACATTAAAGAAACAATGAATAAAAAAATGATTGCTAATAACGCATTACATAGTGAATGAGATAAAACATCTAACAAATTAGAAAAAAAATATTTATAAAAGAGAGGCAAAAAAA
>NZ_PUUH01000131.1:0-17361 GCF_002968355.1 Spiroplasma sp. ChiS
ATTTAATTTTTTGAATAGTTTAAGTTTAATTAAATAATTTTAAATTATTAAGTTTTTGTGTTTAAACTAAATAAGTTTATTATATTTTAATTAATTAATAATATGTAAATTAACTCATAAAATATGTTATTAAAATAATAAAATATGTATTTATTAATTAAAATTTAATAAATTATTTTTTAGTGTGTTTAATTTTATATTTTTTATTTATTTATTTTATGATATTTTTTTATTATAAATAAATATTTTTATTATTTTTGTTATTTTCTTGTAATCTTTAAAATGTGTGTGGTATACTACATATTTTACAATAGGATAAGAATTATCATAAATTAAAACGATTGCTACTTGTTCCGAATGTTTTTCACTCGGATAAATAAACTTATTACTCAATCAAAAACCAATATGACGATTATGATTAGGTAAATTAATAAAACTTGCTTTATCTTTTTTTATTATAAATAAATATTTTTATTATTTTTGTTATTTTCTTGTAATCTTTAAAATGTGTGTGGTATACTACATATTTTACAATAGGATAAGAATTATCATAAATTAAAACGATTGCTACTTGTTCCGAATGTTTTTCACTCGGATAAATAAACTTATTACTCAATCAAAAACCAATATGACGATTATGATTAGGTAAATTAATAAAACTTGCTTTATCTGTTGTAAAAGGTATAAATCCCTTACTAATAAAATAATTTTCTATATTCTGATTTTTCTTAATAAAATTACTCAATTTTATCATCTCCTAACTAAATATTTGTTTAATAAACAATGTTATAAATAATGTTTATATAATGTTTATTTATTACAATAAACACACTGATTATTAACATCGAAGAAATAATAAATTCATTTTTTACAAATGTGATACCATCTATTTTTTGATTATCATGAATGGTATCACCAAAAATAATAAAAATTGGCACACTGAAAAATACTATTTAATTTTTAACAATAGTTATTAAAATATAAAATCATAAATTTATACTTAAGTTGATATTATTATGGTTTTCTCTCTGTATAAATTATTTTAAATAGAAAGGAGAAATATTTTACACTATACACTGTTTACAAGTTTTAAAAAAAGTAGGTGTATTTATAAAAAATATTATAAAAATTTTTGGTTCAAAACTGTTATTATTATGACCTTTAATAGAAATATTCTTATTTCTATTAAATCCTACTAAAAAATATTTTTCATAATATACTCAATATTACGAATAATAAACAATATAGATTTATCAACCTTAAAATTATCTCAATATTAACGAATTTTTACACTATACACTGTTTACAAGTTTTAAAAAAAGTAGGTGTATTTATAAAAAATATTATAAAAATTTTTGGTTCAAAACTGTTATTATTATGACCTTTAATAGAAATATTCTTATTTCTATTAAATCCTACTAAAAAATATTTTTCATAATATACTCAATATTACGAATAATAAACAATATAGATTTATCAACCTTAAAATTATCTCAATATTAACGATAATAATAAAGTTTATTAAAAAATAAATTTGTAAACAGTGTATAGTGTAAAAATAAACAATAAAATTATTTAATCAAATCACATATAAAAACTATTGTGCCACAGTTAAAATACATTATTCTTTAAGTGCTTCATTTTCTTCTTGTAGTTTGTCAAATTTAATTGATTCTGTTATATTCATTATTTTTCTTCCTCAATAACAGTTAATTTGTCTAATTGTTCTTTTGTGATTTTAATATCTGTTAAATTAGCCCAACGTAAATCAGCACAAGATAAATCAGTATCTTCTAAATCTAATGGTTCATTTTTTAAATAATCATTTATTTTTTGTTCTTCAACAATAATATCTGTTAAATCTTTAATTAAATCTTGTAATTTTTTCATTTTATAATTCCTCCAAATTCTTTTTAAGTGTTTGTATTTTGCTATTAAGTGCTTCATTTTCTTCTTTAAATATAAATACTAAAATCCTTTAACCATAACACGGAAAAAGTTTAAGATTTTAATAATACAAAATATAGCAAATGGAATTAATATAATTCACGCTTCACCTAAGAAAACCATTATCTCAGGTAAAATATTTGTTATACCTTCTTTAACTTTTCATAATGCACTAGTCAAACCCGTTCAAATACCAGTCATACCCTCAGTCATAGTTTTAGGTGTAGGTGTAGTTACTGTTAAAAAATTAAACGCTGTTGTTAAATACATACCTAACATTATTTATTACTCTCCTTTCTTTCAATTTCTTTTTTTCTTTTTTCTTTACTCGAATTTGACGAATTTTTTGGTAAATTAATAAACCAAAATAAAAAAAATTGCTAATACAATAACAACACTAAATATTGTCGTTAATCAAGTTGGCATATTACATCTCCTCTCTAAAAATATTGCGGCACGCTTCGCGTGTTCGCTACGCTCAAAATAAACTATATTGAATAAATTACCGCTAATAAATTACGCGGATAATTTATTCATTTTCTTTTACATTATTAATTACTATCTTATTTACAGTATTAATAACAATATCTTTTCCATACTTAATTACTAAGGACCGCAAAATAAAATAATGTTTCTTTTCAATAAAAAATCAACTCCTTTAAAAGTTGATTTGTTGCACTTCGATTACAAAATGCAAAAAGATTAATTATGACCTAATTACTCTTTTTATAATGTCAAAATTGCTCATCATCTCAAATTTTATTTGTACTATGCTCATTAATTCGAACAAAAACAATTGATAAACTAATTCCCATTATTGTTGCAACAGCAATTTGAATTGCATCAATACTTAATTCAACAATTGCAACATCAGGTTCAAACATAATATAACTATATAAAACATATAATAATAACATTAAGCTACTAATAAAAATAGCACCATAACGACTTAAAATCCGAGCCCCATAATAAGTAATAAAAAACATTAAAATTCTAATCAAAATTGAAATTGGAATAAAAATAAAACCCCCTGTAATAAGGTCAATAATTGTTACATACAAAATACCACTAATTAATAACATTGGTCCTTTGATTAAAGTTATTAAAGCTAAAAATAAACCATCTGCTAACTGAATAATCCCTTTACCAACACCAAAATAAATCCGAATAAATTGTGAAATATAGGCAATAGCTACTAACAAGGCTGTAATTAACCCTGTTGTTGCTAAATATTTTAATGATTTTAAACGATACATTTTAAATAAAAATATTTAGAACTATGATTTCTGACGATGCATTATGATAATAATTTTTAGCATCAGTTGCTTTTTTACCTTCGCGTTGTAAACGCGTAATTAATAAATAACCATCTTCAACTTTAACTTTAATCCCTAATTTTGAAATATCAATAATTGTTCCATTTACAAAATCAGCGTCTTTTTCAGCTAATGGGTCTAAGGTAATCACTGCTTGATGCAATTTATAATGAATATTATTAACAGTTGTGTAAGCAATTGGTCATGCATATAAACCACGAATTTGATCAACAATTTTTTGTTTTGGTAAAAATCAATTCACTTTTTCTTCATCGCGGGTAATGTTATAAGCAAATGTTGCTTGACTATCATCTTGTGGTGTTCCCTTAATTTTGCCAGTAATAATATCTAATAAATGCTTTTCAATCATTGTTCCTGCTAAAACCATTAAACGATCATGCAAAGATGAAGCTGTTTCCGTTGGACTAATTGGAATTGTTGTTTGAACATACATTTCGCCCGCATCCATTTTTTTAATCATTTGCATTAGCGTAATCCCAGTTTCTTGTTCACCATAAATAATAGCTTTATGAATGGGAGCACCACCACGTAATTTTGGTAATAACGAAGCATGAACATTAATACAATTAATCCGGGCTAATTTTAAAATTCGCTCTGGAATAAACTGCCCATAAGCACATGTCACAATAACATCTGGTTGCAAAGTGACTAACTCTGCATAAAGATCATTAATTTTTTCTGGTTGAAAAACAGGAATTTGATTTGTTAAAGCAAATTCTTTTACTGGGGAAAATTGAACAAGTTGTTGCCGTCCAATTTTTCGATCAGGTTGGGTAACAATCCCAATTATTTCGATTGTTGGACTTAACTTTTGCAAAGCCTTTAAAACACCTGTCGCAAAGATTGGTGTTCCCATAAAAATTACTCTATATTTTTGCATCTTTTTTCCCTCCCTTAATTGGTGTCAAAGGTGCCATTAAACGAACAATGTGTTGATAAATTACGACCATTGCTAATGTATCCCGATTACAATACTTTAACATTTCTGCTCGAAATAATTTTTGTCAAATGGTGATTGGAATATTATTTTCCGCGCGACGACGAAAGATTTCACTCGCCATATCACCTTTTTGCACCTTTAATGTTTGATAAGTAAATTGATTATCAAATGCTGGTTGCGTTTTTTTAATTGAAGCTGAACCATAAAATTCTTTTTTATAAATCATAAAATCCTGAAAAAAATCCATTAAATCAATTGTTTTATTTCGAATAATACTTAATTTTTTTTGTCAATTTTGATAAGTTGTAATACGTTCCTCATTCCGGCTTTGATTAATTAAGATTGTTAAATAACTAATTAATTCTGCTAAAACCTTACATTCAAAACTTTTATAATAAGCAACATAAACTCCTCCACCATGACTAAATAAATCAGTAACTAAATGTTGAATTAGTGCTAAGCGTGGATCACCATCACCATCTGCTAAAAAAGAATGATGTTCCATTGTTGTTTCATCTTGATAATCAAAGTGATTATCTTTAATAATATGGACTGAATATTGAAATGGAATTTGTTGATAAGAATATGAATAATCAAAACGAGGAACCGCTGCTTTCATTGTTTCAAAATCATACATATATAATGGATACTGATAATGCTCTAAAATTTGTTTAATGATAGCAATCTTTTTTGGGTCAACAACTGGGGCATTATCTTGAACAGCAAGAATTTGACGTTGTTGTTTTTCTGAAAATAAAATTGGTTTTTTTTGTCGAGTTAATTGTTTAAAGGTAAATGGTAACACAATATCTTTTAATAAATCAATGTGTTCTTGATATTTTAATAATGTCTTTTTTTCCCTTCCCCGGGTTAATTCAAAGACACTATGATGCGGTGGTAAATAACTAGTAACATGCTGACAATAACCATAATGATCACCTTTTCCATTTAAACATTGTTCCTTACTAAATAACGGAAAAATTGTTTCAACTGATTGCATAAAGTAATGTTTAATTAAAGCTAAATCATCAGTAATAATACGATTCTTCGCAACGCGTTTGGCAAACTGTCCAGTCATCATTTGCTGACAAAATTTTAATAAACTAACAGCCGGTAAGGTTTTTGTTGGCAATTTATAAAGATCTTGAAACATAAACAACTGGTCAACATCAATATCACCAACACGCTGATACTCCGAATTTAATAACATCAAAGAAATTCGACTAATTGTTAACCCTGCCCCAGTTAAAACATAATACTGATAGGCAACGTCATAACCATATTCATCCTTGACATCCTTATTAACATACATTTGTGCCTCTTTGTCATATTTCCGACCAGTTGAGGCTTTAACCTCAATTAAATGATAAGTTCCATCTGGAAGTTTTTTTAAAATATCACACTTTGTAATACAATTGTTATAAACAAAAGATGGTTCAAAATAAACATCATAGTTTGAATTTGCTAATACTTCCGTTGTTTTTGCAAAAGCAATTTTCTTACTGTAATGTTCTAAATTAAAATAATTATGATCACGCATAAAATATTCCCGCGCACGTTGACCAACTTCATTTCCATCAGCAATTGTTTCACCAGGATAAAAATCAATTTTAACATCTGCCATTGTTGTTTGGACATCATCTGGTAAAGTTCGTACATCATTATTATCGGCGCCTTCATCTGCTGGTCAATAAGTTTCTAGCGCTAAATCATATAAATGCGGTTGAAATAAACCTTTTCCCCCTTCATTTTCATCATCAAGAAAAATGGTTTCATCAATTTTGGCACTGTTAATATTATCTTGCAAATCAAAAAAGACCGAAATTTTTTGAGCTGTCACTCATTCTTGAACTGTTTTTAAATTACTTCGCGAGGCTAATGTTCAAGCAATTTTAAAACATTTTTTAAATCGTTTAAAATCTTCTTTTTTTAAAGTGATTTCTAAATCCATTGTTGCACTTCACTTTCGTTATTTGGAATTTGCTTTATAAAGACAAAGAAAATAAGATAGCACTTATTTTCTAGGGACAAATTTCTCTGGTTTTGGTTTTGGGCGTTCATCAACAGGAAGTTGTCCAGCTTTGCGCAATTTCCGTTCTTCTTCACGCTTTTTAAGCATTTCAGCACGATGTGCCTCATATTCTTTTTTTGCAGCAATTTTCGCTGCTTTCTTTTCCTCTTTTGTTAACTTAACTTTTTTTTCACTAATTTCAATGCGGTGTTTTGTTTCTTCTAAATCAATTTCTTGGTTAACAATTCAAGTTGTTTCATATTGTTTTTTACTAATTTTTTTTGAAATACCTTCAATTTCAAACGCTTTTTGTTCTAAAAAAGTATTTGTCTTTGCTTCATAAATATCAACAATAACATCAAAAATATCGCGATACTTAAATTCTTTTCCTTTTCGAGCAATAACTTTTTCATATTCTAATCTTAAATTTTTCCGATTATCAGTATCTTTAATATATAGTTTAATTTTATCTTTAACTTGTTTTTTTCGTTTTTCCCGTTCAATGCGCTGTGCTTTTCGTCCCATAATTGAAGAAACAATTGCAAAAATAATAACTGCAACTACAATTACGACTAAAATCACATTCATTGTCATACTACCACCCAAAAAATTTGACATTGTTATCTAAACTCCTTTTTTACTTTACTATTATTATGCAATATTAACGATAATTTTTCAATTGTTTCTAGTTTTCCAAACTATTTTCCTACTTTTCATTCCTGTCTAAGCAAGTAAAACATTATGATAAACATCTTGCACATCATCAATGTCATCTAACATATTTAACATTTTTTCAAATTGTTCAGCGTCATTTCCTTGCAAAGTAATGCGGTCATGGGGTAACATTGTAATTTCTGCCATTTGAAATGTGGTAATCCCTGCTTGGTCTAATGCGGTTTTAACATTATTAAATGCTGTTACTGGGGGCATAAACAACAATTTGTCCATCTTCAGCAACAACAAACAACATCATTAATATCACAATCTGCTAGTAATAATAATTCTAATACTGCTTCAACAGTTTTATCGGTAAAAGCAAAAACTGCTAAATGATCAAATAAATGCACTACAGCTCCGTTAACTCCTAGTTTCCCTCCCGTTTTAGTAAAACAATTACGTACTTCTGCAACGGCAAGGTTAACATTATCTGTTAATGTATCAACAATAATTGCACTACCCCCTGGTCCATAACCTTCATAACGAATTGCTTGATAATTTTTATTATCATTTCCGCTTGCTTTTTTAATTGCACGTTCAATAACATCTCGTGGAACTTGTTTTACTTTTGCTTTATCAATTGCATTCCGTAATGCTAAGTTAGCATTGGGGTCAACACTTCCTTCACGCGCTGCTAAATAAATTTCCCGAGCAACACGATTATATAATACTGCTTTTTTAGTAGCCGTTGCTGCCATTAATTGCTTACGAACTTCAAATGCTCTTCCCATCTTTTCTCTCCTTTACCACCTAATTTTTTCTTATATATTATACCGTAAAATTAAATATTAAGTACCCATTTTCTGCATCATAATATTGGGAAATTGTTCGAATAATCTTAAACCCATGATTTAAATATAATTGTTGAGCAGCAAGATTATGTTCATTTACTTCTAAAAAAATTTGTTGATACAAAAAATGTGTTAAAATATAGTTTAGCATTTGACGACCATATCCTTGATGATGATAACGTTTTTTAACTGTTAACCGAATTAATTCAAAATCATCACCACTATGCATTAAAATAAAATAACCATAGAGATTATTTTTGACAATTAATTTATAAACAAGATAATTTGTGTTATTAATCATTTGAATTAAATTACGATATTTATAACAATGGCGCGAATAATTTTCTTGTTCTAATAAAAATAATAATAAAGCATCACTATTATTTACTGGTTTTAAAACAACCATTTAACTTCAATCCTTTTTTAAATATTGTGGTTCTAAAACAAAAATATCTGTAACTAATTTAAAATGATCTTTTAAAACAAGATAATTTTGAACAAAATCAATTTCTTGTAAATTATAACGAAACTCATAACCTGGAAATTGCTTTGTAATTTCAATACAAGTTTCATAATCAAGAACTTGTCCGGGAATCACTTCTGCGCCATTACTAATTACCGCAAAATATCGTTTTCCGCCCCGCGCATCAAGCATTGAAACAACATTATCTAACCCAGCTTGGTAAAGCAATGTGTTAATTGTATAAACATTAATCGCCGGATTAATTACCTTAATTGTTTTCACAATCGTCATTGGAATACGAACACCAGTATAACTACCTGGACCAGTTGTTAAATAAAAATTATTAATATCTTTTAATTTTAATTGATACGCACTTAGTAATTGTTTAATCACTGGCAATGTTGCTTCAGTATGACGACGAGTATGATTTTCGTGAACTTGCCCAATGATTTTTTTCTTTTGTTCTAAAATTAAAATTAAAAAATCAGTACTAATATCAATAAATAGATTTAACATCTTATCCCTCTTTTCCTAATGCGATTTGTAAATGCTTATTGGTAGTTTTAATAGTAAAAATTCGTTCGTGTTCATTAATTATTTTAATCGTAATTTTAATTACCTCATACTTTGAACTTAACTGGTTGCTAATCCCTGCTGGTCATTCAATAATATTAATACTATCCGGAAAATGTTCAAAATACATTTCTCACTCTTCTTCTTGTTCTAATCCTAACAATCGATAGCAGTCCATATGGTTAACAATAATTTGTTGATTTGTCGTATATTGTTGCATAATTAAAAAAGTTGGTGAAGTAACTGGAACAGTTACCCCTAAAGCTTTTAATAAATATTTTGTAAAAGTTGTTTTTCCAGCGGCTAACGGTCCTTCTAATAATAAAAATAAATTAGGATGTAAAAACGGAGCAATTTTTTCAGCTAAAAGTTTTGTTGATATCTCATTTTTAACAATTATTTTCATCAATATCTCACTCTCTTTTATAATTATATCTAGGAATTAATTATTGTGCTAGACTTTTAGAAAAATATGTAATAATTAAAGTGCAGAAAAATTAGAAAGGTTGTTATAAATAAATGAAAGATATTTTAATTATTGGGGCTGGTCCGGTTGGTTTATATGCCTGAAGTTGTGCTGGTATGTTAGGGTTAAGCGGTTATATAATTGAAGGAAATGATACTCCTGGTGGACAACCATGAGAGTTATATCCAGAAAAACCATTATATGATATGCCCGGGTTTGAAGAAATTAAAACTAAAACATTTATTGAAAATTTAATTAAACAAGCGGAAAAAAATACAGGACAAATAACATATATTGGGAAAACGAACATTAATAATGTTCTTGAAACAACGGATGGATTTACTATTAATTTAACAACTAACGAAACACTTACGGTTAAAACAATTTTAATTACGAGTGGCAATGGTGTTTTTACTCCTATTCGTTTAGAACATCTTGATCCTCATCAAGAATATGAAAACTTATGATATGCTGTTAAAAATCCAACCCTTTTAACACACAAGAAAATTGTTATTCTTGGTGGTGGTGATAGTGCTGTTGATTGGGCAAATCATTTAATTGAAGATAACATTAGCAAAGATGTTACAATTATCCATCGTCGTAGTTTGTACCGAGCTAAAGAAAGTAATGTCCAAAAATTACAGCAAAATAAAGTCACGGAATTAAAACCTTATCATGTTAAAGCAGTTGATACGATTAATAATAAAATTACCGCTTTAACATTAGTGCACGAAACAACGCATGCAACATTAACCATTCCAGCTGATCATTTTATTGTTCAATATGGTGCAAAAGTTGCACCAACAATGTTACAACAATTAACTTTAACAACAACCCCAATGCGAAAAATAATTATTGAGCCAACTGGTCAAACAAATCATCCCCATATCTTTGCCGCTGGAAATAGTGCTTATTATGCAGGAAAATATTATAATATGGTAACTGGGTTTGGAGAAGCTATTAATGCGCTTTATAATATTACAAAAATTATTCATGGTCAAAAATACCACCCTGGTTATTTAAGTGACATTAAAAAATAAGTTATTGCTAACTTACTTTTTTTAACCTGTTAGTTTATAAATTTCTTTATTTGGTTCATCTTTGTCTATTTTCTTCGTATTTTTACGTAAGGTTTCTTCTCGTTCTCACATTTTTTGATACGGCATTTCTGCTTCAGTTAAGGTAATAAAATCATCTTCATATTTTTTACGACGAAGAATTCGCATTTTATCTTGGCGTTTGGTTCAAATTTTGTACACAAGTGGTAAACGTAAGAAGAGTCCACGCACTGAACTAGGAGCTCAAAAGATTGAATTAGCAAAAATAACGAACAAGGAAGCGAAGATTAAACCAAAGAAGAAATTTAATAATTTTTGTCATCCTCAAACTGGCTGTAAATCAATATTATAAATTTGACTAGCATTGTATGTTTTTGATAAAAATAAATAATTAACTAAAATAGCAATAATCATTGGCACTAACAAAATCATTCAATTTCGGAAAACACCTTTAAAGTTACTATTATAAGTTAAAAATATTCAGTTATAACATCATAAGTATAAAAACCGCAAAAAACTCATCAAACAAGTAATAATTAAAATACTATATAATGCGGCTGCTAAATTGTTAAAACCAAAACGTCAAAGTAAAGCACTGAAAAAACAAAAGACAATATTAAGACAACCAATAATAAAAGTTGAAATTGCTGTTTGTTTATAATTTGCTTTGGCATATACCAAGACATTTGCTGGCTCAGCTAAAACAATAAAAACAGAACTTAAAGCAACTAACAAGGAAAAGGTTGGTTGATAAAAGATACTTTTAAAAATTTCACGTTCTTGTGATGTTCATGGATTTAATGTTGAATCACTAGTTCGAATTTGCTCAATAATTTGTGGCGCATACAATGTTGTCACAAAATATGGTGATAAAATAAACTGGTTAACAAACAAGAAACCAGCTATCATAAAAGCGTATGTTTCAAATTTCATATAACTTTTTCAATCAACACGACCATTTTTCGCCGTTCATGCTGCAAAAAATTCACGGAAGGAATTAATTAAAATCAACATAATGCTACGAACTCCAACCGTAATTGTCATATATAATGACAAGGTTGATGATATTCGTAAGCCTAATAATAACGCCGTAATAATAACATCACCATTAATTAATAATGTTTCACCAATATTTTTAAACACAACAATGTTACTTGATTTAACTAGTTGCATATTATGACGTTGACGAACAATGCGCATTCAAGGATAATGTAACTTAATAAATAAATAAACTAAACTTCCTTTCATTATCGAATAAAGTAAGAAAATTAAAAAAACAAAAATAGGGTCAAATGCAATTGAAATTAAGTAGAAAACAATTGAATATGAGATTAAATCACAAATCATTAAAATTAATCGCCGTAAATGATTATTTTGATCAGCTTGCATTAAATTCTCATACGCTGCTGATCAAAATAACGCAATTAAGTTTTTTGTTCCAATAGTAAATACAATTAAAATCATTTTTCATAACGGATAATTAATTGTTTTATTATTTTGTAAAATACTAAAATTATTTTCAAATAAATAAATATAGGCACTATAACCAACAGCAATGGCAATTAATAAAATAATACCAATGTAACCTGATATTTTATATTGATGTTTTGCCGTATTAACCATTTCATTTGCTTTAATTCAATCTTTTTGTAATAGTGGTTTTACTAAAAAAATAACAGTAATGGCCCCTAAACCACCTTCCACTGTTCCTAAAAAAGCAACAATCGCAACGCTGTTCTTGACAAACCCGTTAAATTGGGAACCATAACTACGAATTAATAAATACATTAACGTAAATTGAAAACATGTACCAATTAACGAAGTAAAAGCCCCGATTAAAATACTGAAAATTCCTCTTCTTGTTGACATTTACTTCACCTCGTTCCTAATATTTTTATTTTATAATATTTTCTGGAATTTTAATAATCTTTTCATTTAAATAACTTAAATGGTCTGGCAATTGATGAAAAATTAAGGTTGTCGCATATAAAACAATCATATACTCCTTTGTTTCTTGTTTAGCTCCATATTTAATATCATTAACAATGGGATGATGTAAATAACTTAATGAGGCACGAATCTGATGCTTACGGCCAGTTATTAGTGTCACTTCCAATCATGTTGCATTTGTTAACTGGTGCTGAACTCTAAAATGTGTTTTAACTACTTTAGCATGTGGTTGCACTGTTTTAGTAAAAACCATTTTTTGTTTATCTTCATTTTTATATAAATAACCCGTAAGGATAAAATCAGTTTCTTTAATAATTCCTTCACACTTTGCTAAATATTTTTTTTCGATAGATTCTTTTTGGTTAATTTTAGCTAATAATAAATCTAAGGTAATTTTATTTTTAGCATATAAAACTAATCCTCGCGTTAATTTATCTAATCGATGAACATGGGAAATAACAAATGACTGTTCATCCTCGGGATAATATTCATGCTTTTGAATTAAATAATGTTGCACCATCGCATCTAATGAAGTATGAAACTTTGAGTACATTTCTACCCCATGTGGTTTATCAACAACAAGAATATTGTCATCTTCATAAACAACTTGTAATGGTAATGTTTCAACAATATTATAAGTTACTGCCTGGTTTCGTTCTGTTACAACTAAATTTTTATCAAAAATAATAATTTGATCTCCTAATTGAAGTTTATAATTTCGTTCTTTCATTACTTTGTTATTTACTTTAATTTTTTTATTGCGAAATAACTTATAAATAACTGATAACGGAGTTGTTTGAAACATCTTTTTAATAAAATTAAAAATTGTTTGATTAACATCATTTGCTTTAACTGTTAAAGTAACAACTGTTTTTGGTTCCATACTTCCCCCGTTTTCCTAGTATTAATTATATAATGAAAGTTAACCATTATCCGAAGAAAAAACATTCTAAGCTATTATTTTAGAATGTTTATCATTTTTTGCTTTCTGTTTTTCCTCAACTTTTAAGATATTTGCTTTAATTTCTACAATTTCAGCCGCATCTGTAATTTGATTAAATAAATGATATAACATATAATTTTTTTCTTTTTCTTTCAAAAGATGCTTATCAAAGAAAGCCACTGTCTCATCAATTGTTTTCATTAACTCATAAGCTTGCTCACGAGTAATACTATTATTTGATAATGGTTTTTTTATCAAGGTTGGTAATTGGGTTACAAAAGCATAATCTTCCAATGCTTTTTCTTTTTCGGTATAATAGAAAATTCGAAAAGCACTCACTTTTTCACTAATTTTCTTAATAGCATTACGAACAGCAGTAACTTTTGTTGATAACATATTTTTAATAAAGACAGCAATAATAACAGTAATTGTCCCAATTGGAATAATAATTGAAACGATTAAGTCTAAATCAACACCAAATTTTGTTGCAAACATTGCTTTAATTAATGTATAACCATTTTGAATTAGTAAAACAGTAATAAAGAAACTAAAGTTAGTTGCTTTTCATCATTTATGTGGAACTAAAATTTCTGTCTGACGATTTAACACATATCAGAAGAAATATGACACTAATACTAATAAAATGCCATATACTAAAGTAATTAAGGTTGTTAAAAAGTTAAAAAAACTAAAAATTACTGTTAAATTTGTTAAAAAGCTTAAATACATACGACGATTAAAAATAACATAATCATTTGGAAAAGTTGTTGATAATCCATAACGAACTTCAAAACGATGACGTTGTGCTATTTTAATAATAATTACAATATAATAGCATAATGCAATCAAGGCAATCATCCCCGTAATAAATAAATATGAATAAGCCATATTAATATTTGTTGCACGTTGATTTCATGCTTCACTTCAATCTGTTACATTATTTTTTTCTCCAAAAAAATTAAATGATAATAATGATAAATCAATTAATGGATATGTAATACTCATTAAATTTTTATATGTTTCTTGCACTTGTTCGGCTGATTTTTTCCCAGCTGCAATTTCTGCTAAAGTCTTTGAAACATTGTTTTCACTATTAATCCGATCACGTTCATTAATAAATAAAATTAAAAATGTAATAATTACGGCAGTATAAATAATTCAAAAAAGCATTGAAACTAAATACTGCCAACCAACTAATGCTGTCAGTTTTTTGGGTTTTATCATTAGCATCACCTATTTTCTATTTATTTTTTAAATAAAACTATATTTTTTTAATGTTACATTTTAATATTATCTTGATAATAGATGTTAATTTGTTTTTACTATAAAAATTGTAGCAAAAAAAAAGAAAAAATACAAATCAATTCTACTTTAAGTTCGAATATTATTTTAGGTACCAGTTTAACAATAATTTTAGACTATTTTTAAAAATAGTTAATCATTAAACCGCTTAATTTAAAAGTATCTTATTTACATATTTATTAAAACATACTTCTTGAAAAAAGGGAATACTAAAATGAGAATATTTTTAAAATATTCTTTTTTTTTGTAAAATTAAGAACTTTTTAACTAGTATCTTACTGCTGTTATTTCTTTTAATGCTTTACTAATCCCAGTAGTTCATACTGTGCTTTATAAACACCATCATTATGATATGCAATAATATCATATGTGTTGTTCTTTTCTCCTAATAGACGATTGTCTAGTAATACAGCACTAAATTTATTCTCTAAAACATCAACTTTCGTACCATTAATTTCTAACCATTCTGTATTGTCTAACAAACTGTCAAACTCAATACTCGCAGTTGTATGATATCTTAAGGTTCCACCATAGTTTTTACTTGGGTTTGGAGGATCTAATATATCTGATGTATCAATAATCATTCCTTTTGTGGAATCATTAGGGTTTACAATTTGTCCAGGTAATAAATGCATTCGTTCACTTAAACTCTTACCTCAATAATTCTGTGATAAAGTAATATTAATTGGGGTATTAAAAGTTCAAACTTGTTGTTGACTAGTAACTGGATCATTGAACTTTATAGTTGTTGTTGCTTTTCTAGTCTCGTCACTAAAAGAAAACGGTTGAATATATTCTTTTCAATCATTATACTCACTACCCAATACTTTTGAGATTGCAGAATTTAACAATGTAGTTAGTTTAATAAAGGGAATGTCGTTATAAATAATTTTTATTAAAGTAAAAAAATATATCAACTTTTATTTTTATATATGTTGTAAATTTTAAAATCAAAAATAGATTCAATATTTTTAGTAGTAAAGGTATATAAATTTTCATCTTTGTTTTTTTCAATATGAGTAATAATTCCAATATATAATTGATTTTCGTTATTCAAAATACAAACAATGTCTTCAATTTCAACATTAAGATTATAATAATTATAAGCATTAAAAGTTGATAGTTGCGGGGTATAAATATCTAAAAAGGCATCGTGTACGATGCCTTTTTTTGTTGTTCTAATTCTATTTTTTCTAACTTAGCCAAAATTGAAGCAATATTCATTTTTTTATTTCCTTTCTCTTAAAATTCAAATTTAAACTGAATATTTTTTAATCTTTTTTTAATTATTTTGTAATATTCATTATTTATTTCATAACCTAATCACTTTCGTTTTAATTGTTCACAAGCATACGTGGTTGTACCACTTCCCATAAAACAATCTAAAATTAAATCATTTTCTTTGCTATATTTACTAATTAATTGATTAAATATATATAATGTTTTTTCTGTTGGGTGTCCCGTTAATTTTTTTCCGATTGAATAATTAAAAATTGTTTTTTTTTTTTTTTTTTTACTTTCATAATCATTTTTATAATTCGGAATTCGATGTTTTTTAGAATAAATTATCATACAATATTCTTTATCTTGACAAATATGATTATTAGTTGGCATTGGATTTGTTTTGTTTCAAAGGATAAAATCATAAAGCATATCTTTTTTACGAACTCAATCTAAATAATTTATAATTTGTTATCTATTCATTCAAATTAACATAAATTTATTTTTTGAAATTCGGTAAAATTCATCTAAATAAGTATTTATATCAAATGAATTATGCAAATTATTATCATAAAGAGCATTAATATACTTATTTATACTTTTTGATATTCTATTTTCATTTATTTGTTCGTTTTCTCTTTTTGATAAATTATATAAATAGGGCGGATCAGTTAATATTAAATCAACGCTATCGTTTTCTAATGTCTTTATAAATTCCAAAGCATCTCCATTTATTAATTTTCCTAAATTTGTTTTAAACATTTTTTCACCCTTTGCCTTTCGCTTCACTTTAAAGGTGATCGCAGACACTATACTATTGTGTTTTAAAATATACAGTGAGCTTTATATGTTATGTCTATTTAATATATAATATTAAAACTTTGTATATTATTTAAAACTTTTTTGGGAATATTTTAATTTAAATTTTTTAAGTCTTTAATTAATTGTTCTTCTTTTTCAACACTTAAATTTGCTAAATTATTTTTATTTGTTTTTACTTTTTTAGGTTCACTTAAAAATAATGCTTCTTTCATATTAGTAGAGTAATTTTGTTTATATTGATTATATAAATTAATTAATTCTGTTCCAGTTAAATATTTTCACACACAACGTTTTAAATTTTCATCATATTTTACAATAGAATAAGAATTATCATAAATCAAACCAATAGCTACTTGTTCCGAATATTTTTCACTCGGATAAATAAATTTATTACTCAATCAAAAACCAATATGTTTATTGTGATTAGGCAAATTTATAAATGAAGCTTTATCTGTTCTAAAAACTATAAATTCTCTTCGAATAAAGTAATTTTCTACGTTAATATTCTTCTTATAACTTGGTTTCTGATACATTACTCAAATCAACTCGCTTTCGGTTACACTGCATTGAACAAACATTTAACTTAAAATACAAACTACCAACAAATTTTTTATTCAAAATAGAATGACAAATTTGATATTTACGTTTAATAAAAAATATTCAAATTCCTAACATAATTAATCACACTCCTTAAAATTTGTAATAAACATTGTTATATTTAATGTTTATATATTGTTTATTTAATGTTTAATAAACATTGTTATTAACATTATTAAAAATATAAAATAGTAAAAATTGGCACACTGAAAAATACTATTAA
>NZ_PUUH01000132.1:0-1280 GCF_002968355.1 Spiroplasma sp. ChiS
ATAATCTTTCATTACTCTATATTTCCTCCAATTATTTTATAAAAATAGTTATACATTAAATTTATAAAAAAGATAAATTTTCATATTTT
This sequence comes from Spiroplasma sp. ChiS, assembly GCF_002968355.1. Taxonomy (NCBI): domain Bacteria; kingdom Bacillati; phylum Mycoplasmatota; class Mollicutes; order Entomoplasmatales; family Spiroplasmataceae; genus Spiroplasma; species Spiroplasma sp. ChiS. Next base: position 90 of record NZ_PUUH01000132.1, read on the forward strand.
TTTCAATTAAAATTATTGACAAATATATTATTAATTATATAATTACTTTGTAACAAGTTCCAATTTATCTCTATATGCTTGTATACTAAAATAAAAAATAAAGTAATTTAATTTTTTTTATTTTGATGTAAAATAAACATAATAAAAATAATATTAAGTTCTTTAATACATTTTGCTACATTTTTAGTTCTTGATAATTTTTATAATACTCTTTTATTTAATCATATTCATTAAATAATAGCAATTTTAATATGTAAAAAGGAGTAAAAAATGAAAGAATTTAATCCAAAAACAGCAAGTTTGGCAAATTTTTATCGTAAAATAGAACAATTTTGAGAAAATAAATCACCACATAAACCATATACTTTGAATGATTTAACCAATGAATTTAACCTTTCTAACAGATGACGATATGACACTTACAAGAACGAAAAGATAGTTCCTTTGCTTGAACGACAAGTTGATAGAATTGAAAGTGAAATAATTAATTTTATGATGAAATCACCTGATGGTGCTAAATTATATTGACAACAAGCATTTAATTATAAATATTCACTACAAGAAAAAGAACTTGAAAAAGAATTAAACTTAAATAATCAACAACCAATCATTGTTAATTTGCAAACTGACATTAGAGATATTAAAAAAGAAGAAAGTGATAATAATGCTTAATCATTTTACTTATTTGTTAGAAATTCCTTATTGGTTATTACAAAATAGTAGTATTGGTAATAAATATCCATTTACTAAAAAGTTTGAATTAGTTAATGAAATTAATCAAATTGGAACACGATATAGTGGTAAGACTATTTCAAATATTAAAATGTTTGGTGAATTATTAAAAATTATTTTATTAATTAAAGAACCAATTTGTATAATTGCTAGTATGTAATGGAGTAAAGATTTAAAAGATAGTGTATTTCAAAATATATGAAATATGTTAGATGAAAATAATATTCCTTATACTATTAATTTATCAAATTTTACTTTTACTTTATCAAATGGTAGCAAAATATATTGTAAAGGTTTACATTCACCAAGTCGGAAAGAAAAATTGAAAGCCTTTTCTGACTTAAACAAATATAAATTAGTAATTGATTGACGAGAAGAATGTGATCAATTTCAACAAAAAGACTTAAGTGATTTAGAGTTTGCTATTCGTGGTTATCAAAATAAAATAACAATTAATAC
>NZ_PUUH01000133.1:0-1273 GCF_002968355.1 Spiroplasma sp. ChiS
CAAGGTGGTGTTGCTTATTCACAAACTAATGACCCTGAGGCAAATGAAAATATTACTCGTGATGTTAAAAATGCTTTAAAATTAGCAGGTGAAATAATTGATATTATATCTAGTAAAACAAATATAAGACCATATAATTATAATTTAGGAAATTATGCTCATCCATGAGAAGAAGAATATAAATATATTACTAAAAAAACATTTTATGAAACATTATTATTTTGATTAAAAGAACGATTTCAAACAGATAATTCAATTAATATAACTTATCCTACTATTAATGATTTTAGTAAGATTGATTATAATGAGTATATTAAATTAATAGTGCCTTTTGATAATGATACGATTTATTATGAAAATAATGTATGAAAAGCAAAACAAGGCGGTGATATACCATCTGATGTTATTAAAGATAGTGATTTAAATAAAGATTATATTGATAAAGAAGATGGAAAATATATTGTTAAAAAAGCACAAAGTGGTAGTTCAATAACAGTTAATGCCCCATTACATCAAAAAGATGATAGTAGTTTAGAGTTATTATATAATGAAGAATTTGTTATTGAAGAAAATAAATTATCTTTAAATAAAGGTTTAAAAGATACTATTGAACAAATGTTAAAATGAGTGCTTGAAATAAATAAAAAAATAAAATGAGAAAAAGTAAGTATATCTTATACACCTGATAGTGATAATTCTATTGATATTCCTGAATTTTCAGAAAAATATCGTTATCAAGTTTGATTATCACCAACTAATCGTAAAGKTGCTGAAGGTATGTTATGGCTTGAACCACCTTATTTTACAGAACAGAAAGAAAATAAAACTTTATCTAAACATCAAGCAACTTGTTTTATTGATGATATGGATAAAAACCCTTATAGTATTGCTTTATATAATGCTAGTGGTCGGGTTTATTTAACTAATGGTTCTGATGGTTCTAATATTCCAATTAATAGTGTTCGTATTTTTCGACAAGAGGTGTAAATATGATAGATAAAGAAAATATTATTATTAAAAATGAAAATGGTACTTATTGACAAAGATTAGGTTTTGAACAAAGAAATCCAAGTCAAAGTTTTAAAGCATGAAAAAATCGTAAGTTTTTAAAATATGATAAATATCCATTTCATATTAAAAAAGCATATATTATGCGATATAATGCTTTATCAATTTTATATCATACACCATTTTTAAGTTTATATGGTTTATTTTTTACTAGTTTACATTTTAATTGAATACCAACATTAGAACCAGTTAAAGAGTTTATGTT
>NZ_PUUH01000134.1:0-1268 GCF_002968355.1 Spiroplasma sp. ChiS
GTGTAACATGAATACGAAAAATGTTTGTTCAAGGCAAGATATATGGCATATTAGATAATTTCCCATTTTTAGATAAATGTATTAGTGAATTAAGATTTAGCGATACCAAAACAAATATACCCGATAGTAAAATGTATCATGACCCATACGATGCTTTGTTTTATGGTTCTTATCCATATCGCTTTAAAATGGGATTATAGGTAATAAATTTTTGGCCGAGCGGTTGACTTTCTTAAATTATTGTTTGTTCAAGGCAAGATATATGGCATATTAGATAATTTCCCATTTTTAGATAAATGTATTAGTGAATTAAGATTTAGCGATACCAAAACAAATATACCCGATAGTAAAATGTATCATGACCCATACGATGCTTTGTTTTATGGTTCTTATCCATATCGCTTTAAAATGGGATTATAGGTAATAAATTTTTGGCCGAGCGGTTGACTTTCTTAAATTATTGTGATAAAATGACTTACAAGTTAAAAAAATTTTTGAAGTTCTTTCAAAAAAATTTGGGAACCTTTATAAAATTCTTCGCTTAACGCTTAGAATTTTTCCCAAGTACTTTGAAAAGCGCGGCAAAAGTTTTTTTAAACTTTAAGTTATTTTTCACAAAATTCTAGAAAGTCTCCGCGAGGCCAGATTGACCCAAAGAAAAGGATAAAAATAATATAAATATAAATGGAAATATTTTAGAATGAATATCACCACAAGAAGAACCATTTAACATTATTGATAATTATAACCATTATTTTTATGATAATAATGAAAAAGATATTAAGTATTTTAGGAACAATCACTTTAATTGGAACAAATACAACAAGTTTAGTTGCTTGTAACACACCACAATATAGCGAAGAAGAATTAAAAAAAGAAAAGGATAAAAATAATATAAATATAAATGGAAATATTTTAGAATGAATATCACCACAAGAAGAACCATTTAACATTATTGATAATTATAACCATTATTTTTATGTTGTGTGGCGTGGTGATGAAAATGATAATTGAAGAATTGTTAAGTTTAAATATAATGATTTACAACACAACAAAATTTTAGATAAACATAATGAATGTGTACTTGTATTAGAATTTTTATCATCACATAATACAGATTTATTTATTAAAGAAAATAAATATCCAAATCGCCGTTGATATTGAAAAAATGATACGAAGAATACTTATTTTAAATCAGTTTATCGTTGAAACGGTGAAGAACAAAAATTACCTAATTTAGATATTGATAAAGATGGCAATGTAAAAGT
>NZ_PUUH01000135.1:0-1268 GCF_002968355.1 Spiroplasma sp. ChiS
TTATATTGATAAAGTTATATTGATAAAGAAGATGGAAAATATATTGTTAAAAAAGCACAAAGTGGTAGTTCAATAACAGTTAATGCCCCATTACATCAAAAAGATGATAGTAGTTTAGAATTATTATTATCAGATGAATTTGATATTGAAAATAATAAATTATCTTTAAATAAAGGTTTAAAARATACTATTGAACAAATGTTAAAATGAGTGTTTGAAATAAATAAAAAAATAAAATGAGAAAAAGTAAGTATATCTTATACACCTGATAGTGATAATTCTATTGATATTCCTGAATTTTCAGAAAAATATCGTTATCAAGTTTGATTATCACCAACTAATCGTAAAGGTGCTGAAGGTATGTTATGGCTTGAACCACCTTATTTTACAGAACAGAAAGAAAATAATACTTTATCTAAACATCAAGCAACTTGTTTTATTGATGATATGGATAAAAACCCTTATAGTATTGCTTTATATAGTGCTAGTGGTCGGATTTACTTAACGGATGGTTCAAAGGGTTCTAATATTCCAATTAATAGTGTTCGGGTTTTACGACAAGAGGTATAAGTATGGAAAATAAAGAAAATATTATTATTAAAAATGAAAATGGTACTTATTGACAAAGATTAGGTTTTGAACAAAGAAACCCAAGTCAAAGTTTTAAATCTTGAAAAAATCGTAAGTTTTTAAAATATGATAAATATCCATTTCATATTAAAAAAGCATATATTATGCGATATAATGCTTTATCAATTTTATATCATACACCATTTTTAAGTTTATATGGTTTATTTTTTACTAGTTTACATTTTAATTGAATACCAACATTAGAACCAGTTAAAAAGTTTATGTTTGGTCAGCACAATATAACTGATGGTGGTTTTTTTGGATATGCTGGGATTATTATTTCTTATCCAATATTACATGGTACTGCTTGATTAACGACAAAAATACCTAAAATACCAGCAATTAAATTACCAATTGGTAAATGTTTAGAACAAGTTTATAAAATACCAAGTTATATATTATATTTAATATTATTGGGTTGATTAATATTTCGTAAATATCTTAAAAAACATAATGTTAATATTTGTCATAATTGTAAAAAAACAATAGAACAAGTTAAAAGTTGAAATCAATATTGTCTTAAAAAAAGATGAAATAAATAGACTATATAGGGGTGGTAGATATTTTTGGGTGGTTATATAGTCTATTTTATAAATTATTTTGTTCTGAAAGAATAGATGGCCACTGTTTTAGTAAGG
>NZ_PUUH01000136.1:0-1246 GCF_002968355.1 Spiroplasma sp. ChiS
AATTTAACAAAATTTAATAAGTCCATATTGATCCTCCTTTATTTTTAAATTACATATTGATCCTCCTTTATTTTTAAATTACTCAGGTTGGAAATTTACAAAAGCATTTTTTTCAACAACTTTCCCGTCTAAAATGGCTGCTCCCACATAAGTATGTAAAAGTTTTTTAATTCCGATATGTGAAATTTACATAATAAGTGTTTAATTTTCCAAAAGAAATGCAATTATTTTTATTTGTTTTAGAAAATGTAGGATATGTGTCTGTTAAAACAACTTCATAACCTAAGATTTTGTTAAAACAACATCATAACCTAAGATTTTATTAGTAACTCTATCTGAACTTATATTGTGGTTTCAAATAGGGCGATCATTTTTATCTTTAATATTTTGAATAGTTCAGAATGTTTCCTTATTCATTACAAATTTAGCACCATTTGAATATCCTAATTTTAATGATTTAATCATTTCAATAATAGCATCGTAATTTAATTCTTTAATTTTTACACTTTTAATGCTTGTATCTGATAATATTCCAGTTGGTTGACCTTTTCCAGTTCCAGTAGCAAGTGATTGTTCAATACCCTCTTTAATTCTGTTTGTAATTACTCTAATTACAAAAGCTTCAAAATCTTCAATTGTCATAAATCTTGTAGTTTCTGAAAATTCAAGCGAAGTGGCAATAATGTGGCCATCAAATTTAATACTATCTGATCCTGTACTTCCTTCTATTTCTTGACCCTCTGTGACAAATTTAGCTGCTGTTGAATCTTTTTCATACGCAATATCTAATTTTCCTCGGTGTTCTAAAATAGTTACTTCGTTAATTAAATTAGAAGTTAATTTAATTTCATTTAAGATGTTTTTTCATATTGTAGTAGGTACAAGCGGACTCGCATCTTCATTTCCAGTTGGATTTGTTCCAACTTGTAAGAATTTTGTTTCTTGTGGCGTTAATTGTTGTCTTTGCATATTTTTTAATCATGCATTTTTATATTCTCTTGTATCTAAAATATCTTTTTGATTATAAATAGTTTTAATTTCCATTTGTTCTGTTCCCCTTAATGTTTGTAAAATTGTGCTATTTCCGTTTTCAATATTTTTAATATTTTTTTCTAAATATTCATTTCTTATTTTTTGAGTTTCTGTAATTTCTTCATTTAATTTTTTAATTGCAGTTAATAACTCTTTTTGTTCTTGTAATTCTTTATTAGATAAATTATTTTTCTTTAATTCCATATTTTCTAAT
>NZ_PUUH01000137.1:0-1245 GCF_002968355.1 Spiroplasma sp. ChiS
AAAAGTTAAATAAGATTAGTAAATTACAATCCAGTCTTAAAGAATCCTTAATTCATTATCATGGTTTGGGTTTCACTAATATTCAAAATTATTTAAATCTCTGAAAATGAAAATACCAACATAAAGGTTTAACACCCAACCAACAATCAACGGTATTTAAATAAGATTAGTAAATTACAATCCAGTCTTAAAGAATCCTTAATTCATTATCATGGTTTGGGTTTCACTAATATTCAAAATTATTTAAATCTCTGAAAATGAAAATACCAACATAAAGGTTTAACACCCAACCAACAATCAACGGTATTATATTTTAACGTTTAAAAAAGCTAAATAAAAATAATAATCTTACAGTAAATTCATTTTCAAGTTGTCTTGTTGATATTTTTTTTCACTTCATCAAGAGTTTTCTACAAAATTAAAAATTCTTTGTATATATTTATATTCATTATATAATTTTTATATAAATAAAATATCAAAAAAAGACTGGGTTATTATGAAAAAATGATTAATTTTTTTAGGAGCAATTACATTACTAGGAACAAGCACAACAAGTCTAGTTGCTTGTAATAATATACCACAATATAACGAAGATGAATTACAACAACTAAAAAAAAGAAAACCAAATATACACAAATTGCAAAGAAATAAAAGAAAACTTAGAATGAATTTGCCCTCAAGAAAAACCATTTAATATAGTTGATAATAAATGATATTATGTTGTATGAAAAAAAGATAAATGAGAAATAAATAAAATTTTTAGAAATTATAATATTAATGTAAACCAAGAATATATTATATACAAAGATAATAACTATGGATACACAAGAACCTGATTTAGTAGTTGATATTGATGGTAATGTAAAAGTTAATGGTGAATAAAAGGTAGTATATATTATTTTGAGGTTTTTAATAAAATTAAGTAATTAGAAACATAAATTATATTAAATCAGTTTATCGTTGAAATTTAGATACACAAGAACCTGATTTAGTAGTTGATATTGATGGTAATGTAAAAGTTAATGGTGAATAAAAGGTAGTATATATTATTTTGAGGTTTTTAATAAAATTAAGTAATTAGAAACAAATTATGTTTCGCTTATGAGTAAATGATAACAAAATTTATAAAAAAATCAACTTTTTTAAAAATATAATTTTTAATTGAATAAATGATTTTATAAAATTATGGATTTTGACACACTAAAAAGTACTTTTTAAAGTTATTACTAATTTTAAAAAGTTTTT
>NZ_PUUH01000138.1:0-1243 GCF_002968355.1 Spiroplasma sp. ChiS
GTTAAAAATTTATTAATTAACAGATATAATGAGATATTTAAATTATATCAACAAGAACAAATATTACAAGGATATAAGGTAGTATCAAAATTACCAAAAACAATCAAAACAGAATATGGAAATATTCCTATAAAAAGACGAAGATATGTTAAATATGATGAAAAAAATAAAAAATATATAAATCGTTATCCTTTAGATGAAGAATTAGGATTAAAAAAATATGAAAGAATTGAAAAAAAATAAAAGATAAATATATTTCTTTTATGGGTGATGGAAAACGATATAAAAATATTATGCACACAACAGAAAATGCTAATATCAGTGAAAAAATAATATCTAATATTTTTAAAAAATCTGATTTAGAAAAAATTGACTATATTAGCAACAAAAATAACAATAAAATTAAAATTCCAAATAATGTTTTATATATTCAAATTGACGGTGCTTTTGTTCCTATGCGAGAAAATAAAAAAGAATTGAAAAGAAAATATTTTTTTCAACTATGCATATTGGTATTGATGAAGAAAAATCAACTAAAACAAGAAAAGTAATTAAAAAGAAAAAAGGTGTTTTTCAAATAATGGATAAAAATGTTACTAAAAATAAAAAATCTAGTTTTAATAATTTTATTGACAAAATTTTTAAACTAATGGATACTTATGATATTAATGAAAATACTATAATATTAGTATTAAGTGATGGCGAAAAACAAATTAAAAAAATTTACAAAGCAATAAAAACAAAATATAAAAATAACACTGTATCATATAGTTTCGATAAATTTCATTTAGTAAAAAGATTTAAAGATTTATTTTCATATAGAAATAGAAACAAAATTCATAGATTAAAATATAAATTAGCAAAAATATATTTTTTTACTGGAAATTATGAAGCATTATTAGATTTTTTAATTTGTCATTTATCCTATTTTATTGACAACAAAAAGAAATTTTTATTAGAAACTATTGAATTAATTAAAAATAATAAAGATGGTATTGAAAATCAARCATTAGAATATAATATTGGTTGTCATGTTGAAGGTGATGTTTCACATTATATTAAGGCTGTTAAGGGGCGTGGTGCAAAAATATATTGTAAAGAAACATTTAATAATATGTTAATTGCTTCAATGTTAAGACTTAATAGCAGAATTAATGAAGTTAAAATTAATAAAAATAAAGAAAAAATTGAATTTAATATTTTTAAATTAAATCAATCTCAAAATCAATTTTTATCTTTATAA
>NZ_PUUH01000139.1:0-1237 GCF_002968355.1 Spiroplasma sp. ChiS
ATATACTGCCTACAAGTTTTTAAAAGAAAGTAGATATATTTATAAAAAATATTATAAAAATTTTTGGTTCAAAACTGTTATTAATATTCTTATTTCTATTAAATCCTACTAAAAATAACCAAAATATACTGCCTACAAGTTTTTAAAAGAAAGTAGATATATTTATAAAAAATATTATAAAAATTTTTGGTTCAAAACTGTTATTAATATTCTTATTTCTATTAAATCCTACTAAAAATAACCAAATGAGTAGTTAAATTTATTTAAAAATAAATTTGTAGACAGTGTATAGTGCAAAAATAAACAACAAAATTATTTATTCAACTCACATAAAACCTAGTGTACCTTAACTAAAATTATGATCGATTATAATAAATATTAAAATCCTTTAACCATAACACGGAAAAAGTTTAAGATTTTAATAATACAAAATATAGCAAATGGAATTAATATAATTCACGTTTCACGTAAGAAAACCATTATCTCAGGTAAAATATTTGTTATACCTTCTTTAACTTTTCATAATGCACTAGTCAAACCAGTTCAAATCCCAGTCATACCCTCAGTCATAGTTTTAGGTGTAGGTGCTGTTAAAAAATTAACCGCCGTTGTTAAATACATACCTAACATTATTTTTTATCCTCCTTTGTTTCAATTTCTTTTTTATCTTTTTTCTTTCCTCGAATTTGACGAATTTTTTGGTAAATTAATAAACCAAAATAAAGAAAAATTGCTAATACAATAACAACACTAAATATTGTCGTTAATCAAGTTGGCATATTACATCTCCTCTCTAAAAATATTGCGGCACGCTTCGCGTGTTCGCTACGCTCAAAATAAACTATATTGAATAAATTACCCCTAATAAATTACGCGGATAATTTATTCATTTTCTTTTACATTATTAATTACTATCTTATTTACAGTATTAATAACAATATCTTTTCCATACTTAGTTACTAGGGACCGCAAAATAAAATAATGTTTCTTTTCAATAAAAAATCAACTCCTTTCAAAGTTGATTTGTTGCACTTCGATTACAAAATGCATTATTGATTTTTTAGATAAATTACTTTTTGTTTGTGCCATTTTTATCAACTCCTTTTAATAAAAAATATTGTAAATGTTTTCAAGCATCTAATTCATGCTCTGTCATTTTAATATTTCCTTTATAAATATAATTTTTCTTAACAACTGGCGATTGTAAAACATAATTTAAATTAAATAAATATTTACA
>NZ_PUUH01000140.1:0-13807 GCF_002968355.1 Spiroplasma sp. ChiS
TAATTTCTTAATTTAATATGGTTTTTTTCAGAAAGGAAACAACTTTTTTATTATTTTAAAAATTATAAATATATAAAGATGCTGTCCTTGTTTTGAATCAATTAGTTATTTTAGGTTTTTTCAAATAAAAAAACCATTTTAGTAAATGGTTTAATTATTCTTATTTAATTTCTTTATATTTTTATACCCTTAATTTCTTTATATTTTTATACCCTACTTTTTTTTATACAGTCAAAATGTTTAACCAAATTTAGTTAAACATTTTTTATTTTTATAATGATTACTTGTTGCTACTTGTTGTACTTACTGCGTTTGCTTTATTAACACGAATTGCTCTAATTCCTTCTAATAATCATATTAACGCACCAATTAGAGCAATTAATTCGCCAACAACAATTACTCATGTTGAAACTTCCTTTGCTGAAGTAATAATTGCGCCAATCATTCCAATAATTGCAATAGTAATAAAAATAATTCCGGCAACTAATTTAGCAATTTTATGACGAATAAAGGTTGCAACACAAATAAATAAGAAAGCGGTAATCAAAATAATTGCACCATTATCACCATTATTATTGTGAACAAAAAGTTTTGTGTTAACATTAACGTTTGGAAAAGAATTTAAGATTGCTAAGATAAATAATCATAACCCAGAAATTCAAATCATTACTTTTTGGAATGTCACAGTAATTTTAATTGTTGCATATTTCATTTTTGCCATTGTTTTACCTCCTTAACCATAACATTTTTTATATTATAACTTAGTTTTAAAAATATTAATGATAAATTAAATAATTCGTAAAATATCGTTTGGTTTAATATTTAAAAAATTAATCATCCCAGGAGCAAGACAATAGACAAAATAACATTGTGTAAAATAATGACTCATTTTTTGTGGCCCAAAATTTTGAATTGTGTGAATAACTTCAAAGTTTTTATTACAAAAAATGACATCAAGTTGATAAAAAATTCCAAAACTATTAAAACCACGTACTTTACGTAATAAATATCCATTTTTCATTGTAATATCATTTGGTTGAATTAAACTTGTGAATTTTTTCCGAAAAGTTTTAATTACATGAATATTAATGTCTTGTGGAATACTATTAACAATTAATGATTTACGATTTTTTAACAAATAATATTTTTTATTTCGTTTATGTTTTGTTCGATGAAATTTATAAATTACTTTTGAGAAAAATCCCATGCATAACACCTTTTCCTTTTTTTAACAATTATATAAAATTATATTATAATTACCAAGAGAAAAAGAGGTGTTATTTATGAAATTTGCATTGTTTTTAGCAACAGGCTTTGAAGAAGGTGAAGCAATTATTACAACTGATGTGTTACGACGAGGAGGCATTAAGTTAGAATTAATTAGTATTACCAAAGCATTAGAAGTTGTCTCATCGCATGATGTTACGATTAAAGCTGATAAATTAATTGAAGATGTTAAATATGAAGATTATGATGGTTTTATTTTACCAGGTGGTCGAATTGGTGTTGATAATCTTGCAAAAAATGAGATGTTAAAAAATTGATTATTAAAAGCTAATAATGCTCAGAAAACAATTGCTGCAGTTTGTGCAGCGCCCCAAATTTTAGGGCATTTAGGAATTTTAGACAATAAAGAAGCAACAAGTTATCCTGGATGTACAGAAGGAATGAACAAGGCAATTTATAATAATGAAATGGCTGCTATTACTGATGGTCATATTATTACTGGTGCTTCAGTTGGTTCAATAATGAATTTTGCTTTAGCAATTGCTGATCGATTTTTGGGAGCAGAAAAAGTAATGAAGCTTCAAAATGAATTAGTAATTCGTGATTAATTTAGTTCTATTAAACGTTTTCATAATAAATTGTAAAAGAGTAAAATTAATATACCTCAAATGAGCACATTAATTTTGTATAAATTATTTAGCAACTCTTAAAAGTAATTCTGATAAATTTTCTTAATCCTTTGTTCAGATAAAAAAGAGTTTAAAATTTTAGTTGAGGTAAATATGTTCGTTTGTTATATTTAAATAACAATACGGTTTTTTAACTATAATTTAAATGAATATTAAATTTATATTTTATTTTATTCAAAACTGAACTACAATAAGGAGGAAAGAAAATGAAAAAGTTACTAGCCTTTTTAGGAGCTATTTCATTAGTTGGATCAAATGCTGCTTTGATTACAGCATGTACTACTAAAAAAGAAGATGCAAATCTTGAAAATATTAAGCGAGAGTTGTCACAATATGTTGAAACACCATTTTTTGCTTCATCATCAAATGTAACAAGCGAACAGTTAACAGCAGAGTTAAGTAGTCCTGTTACTTTAGGAAGTTATAAATTAACCGTTACAAATGATGCAACATTTGTGCAACCAAAAATTATTGATAATAATCATTAATACAAGGGGTAAATATAACTTTTGCTGATTTATATACTTTTATTAGTTTGTTACCTTTACCAGAGCAAGAAATTATGGACATTGATTTAGCTAAAATTAATGAACCAGATTTTCTTAAAAAATTTGATACAGTATTAAATCGTATTGTTGAGAATGTTAAGAATACTCTAAAATTTGATATTAGTGGTTATCTTAATAAAGATATTTCTTTTGACCAAACACTTGTTGGAAAAGGAACAGTTAAAGACCTTTTACATAATATGGCTCCTGATTTAATTGCTTTATTGCAATGATTTATTAGAGAAGGAAAAGAAAAAATTGAATCAACGCATAATACAGTCTTACCATTAATACAATATTTATTCTCAACAGTTAATGAACACAATTAAAAGAAAATATTAAAGGTACTTTTGGTGAAACAGAATATTTTTATCAAAATACTAATACAAATTTAGATAGTTTAGCATTTCATGCTTTAACTGGTTATCGAAATGATTACAAAGAAACGGATAGTAAATATCGATTCTCATTAGATGTTCCTTTGTTTGGCGGTGAAATTAACCAAAGCAAAATTAAAACTTTACTTAAGCTAAAACCAACGTTATTAATTGGAAGCATCTTAGATATTTTTGCTTCAAAAGGTGATGAAGGAATTGATGCTGTTAACACAAATCTTGTTCAACCAAGTACATGAGAAAGAATTAATAGTTTACTTGCTGGTTTTCTTCCTAAAATTAATTTTTTCTTAGGTCCACAATTGATGATTTATGCTGGTTCTAATACTTTACGTGATTTTGGAGTAAGTAATACGGAATTAAGAAGTAATGATGTTACAATGAGCGCTGGAACGGTTAAATTACAATTTAAAAAAGATGGTAAGTGAGAAAATTTCAGAGCAATTATTGGGAAAGATAAGACTCCTAACTTAACCCAAATTTTAACTGCTGTAGACTTTAAATTGAGTTTTACTAATGTTAAGTTTAAAGTTACAGCAAAAACTAATGCCAAAATTGCTTATGAAACGAATGGTCAATCTCATTTTGACTTGTGATTCTCAGATGAGCATGAGTAATAATTGGAAAATCTTATAATGAAAAAGTTTTCAATTAAAAATTGAAAACTTTTTTAATTCTTTTTTTTTGTTTATAATTAACTTAGAATAATGTGTAAAAAACAAAAGGAGTTAGATTATTAATGAAAAAAATATTATTAATGTTAACTAGTTTGGGAATTATAATGCCACCTAGTTTTAATTTAATTGCTTGTAATCCGCCACAACAATATGAAAAAAATATTTTACAAACATTTCAAATTAATACTAATCAGACAGGACCTGAAATTCTTAATAATCTTCATACTTTTATGCAAATTCGATATAATCTAAAACAAGATCCAAGCGCAGTTAAAATTGCTAAATATGAAATTTGATATAATAATAAAAATATTAATAATGACAAGACAACAACTGTTACTCGTGATAAAATTATTAATATTATTATTAAATTAGCGCCCCCTGATAAAACAATTCAATTTGATCAACAAAATTTAGTACAAGAAAGTTTTATTTTAGGTGGTACTTATAAAGTTAATATTAAAGTAACCGATGTTAATAAACAGGATATTAAAACAGTAGTTGTTAATGATTTAAAATTAGCAGCACATGAAGAAAAAACATATGCCGCTTTAAACAATGAGGTGGAAATTGTAGAAGCAGTTCGGAATGCTATTAATCAGCGCTTGTCAATTACTGCTTCGAATAATGACTTTATTTTAACAAATGACCAAGTTCCTCAAGATAAACAAGTTCCTAATATGGTTGTTACTTTTACCGTCACTGCTACAGCAAGTAGTAGTTTAATTCAAGGCTCATTTACTTTTAGTAATATTTTATTAGCACGCGAAGATATTTCTAGTGTGGAAATTAACAAAATGTTAATTATTCCAAATCCAAGATTAACATATCAAGCGTTAAACCAAAATCCAGAAATATTAGATGCTATTATTGGCACAATTAATAATAAATTACAAATTACAATTACAACAAACGATTTTGTTGTTACAAATGATCAAGAAGTTGAGAAAAAACAGGCGCCAAGTCAAAAAGTACATTTTACAGTTAAAGCAACAGAAAGTAGTAATTTAATTAAAGGAAGTTCTAATTTTATTGTTGATTTACAAAAATTAGATATAAGTTTAGTTACGATGACAAAAATTGGTTTGATTGCAAATCCGGATGCTAATTATCAAGAATTAAACAAAAATGCTAATTTAATAAGCGAAGTAATAAAATCAATTCAAACAATATTTTCAATTATTGTGAAAAATGATGATTTTAAAATTACTAATAATCATGACAAAAGTACTGATAAACAAAAACCGGGAGAAATTCTTGAATTTACGGTGCTGGCTAATGAAAATAGTCAATTAATTACTAGCAAGTTTACTTTTAAAATAACTTTACTATCAAAAGAAATTTCATATTAAAAATTATTGCAATAGAAGAGGAAACTAAAATGATTGAAAAGTTAAGAAATAATGATTGAAAAATAGTAAGTCGAAAAATTATTAATGATCAATTCCAAGAATATTACCATAATAATATTTCCTTTCAACCTCCAAGGAAACGGTTACAATTAATTATTCGTTGAATGATGTTTTTAGGACCCTTTTTTAGTATTATGGGAATTTTTATTATGATTTTATTTGTAGTAAAAAATATTAAAATAACTTTAATATGAATTCCTATTTTAATGTTCTTAATTGGAATTGTGCTAATTATCATAGTTTGTTATTATTTTGTTAAATGAACACGATTATTAAAATTATCCGATAAAATTATGGATAAAATTAATTTAGTAACAATTTATAATTTAGCATTAGGCGAATATTTTACTTCTGAATTAACATTATTAGGGATTACTAAAATATTTAAACCATTACCAACAGACTTAATTAATTTTAATAATAACACTAAAATTGATTTTGTTTTTAATTTAACTTATTCTAGTGGCAATATTTCTTTTGGAACAATTACTCATAAGGTTCCAACTAAAATTAACAATAAGATTGATAAGGAAGAATTTTATCGTATTCCAATTTTGACAGTCCAGCCACATCACAAATTAACAGCGCAATTTACAATCCAACCGCGAGGGGTAACAACCAAGTTTTTTAATCCATTAAATTATATTAATTTACAAGATAATTTATTTGAAGAAAAATTTTTAGTTGGTGGTACATCTGAACGGGCAATTAAAGCAATTTTAACGCCACAAGTTCGAAAAAATTTATTTATTTTAGTAGGAAAAGCACCAACCATTCCAGCAATTGATGCTGATGAAGGGAAGGGGTTTTAACATTATTATTTCAATTTTATTTAGTTAAAAGTTGAAATGATAAAACAATGACCTTAACAACAGTAGAATTTTCCGGAAAGTTTGATAATATTATTCAAGATATTCTTTCAAAAATTGAAACTGATATTATTTGATTAAAAGAATGTTTTACATGATTAAATCAATTTGACATTATAACTGTTCAGTAAATAATTTTATAATTACTTATTTTGTTAATAATTACCAGAAGAGAGATGAAAATAAATGGGAGAAAAGTTTTTTACAAATCAAAATCAGCAAAAATTATTAGTTGAATTAAATAATGAAATGTGTACTGCTGATGAAGTGTGCTTTGTCTTTCCTTTTATTTCAAAGGCAATCATTAATAAAATTGAAACATCAATTAAGCATTGTTGAATGCATAAAATTCCAATTCGAATTATTACGACAACTTTTGATGATTTAGCAGAATACAATAATTTATTAGAATTGACCCGGTTAGTGACAACTTATGATAATATCCAAATCAAAGTTGAAGATAATCTAGAAAAACGAAGTGAACGAATTCATATTAAAGCTTCGCTTTTTAAACGATTCCATGGTATTTCAACTGTCATTCTTGGTTCTTCAAATTTAACTTATAAAGGAATGGTTACTGGGCGAGAATGAAACATTAAATTAACAGCAAAAAATAATTCTAATTTAGTTACGGAAATAATTGCTGAATTTGAACATTTATGAAATGAAGTTTTAGTTGATTTTAATGATGAAATAGCACGTAATTATTTATTAGAACGAATTAGTCAAAATCAATCACTGCGAATTACAACAATGTTTAATCATACTGCAACTGAAATTTTAACCATTCGGAAATATTTATATGATTTTCAAAAAGTAATTGTGGCAAAATTACAATATCGTCGGCGCTGTGGCAAGAAAGCACATTTAGTAATTATGGCAACGGGAACTGGAAAAACTGTTGTTGCTGCGTTTGATTATTTACACCAATTACAAGAAAATAATCATCAAACTTTGAAGTTGTTATTTTTGGCTCATCAAAAAGAAATTTTAGACCAAGCATTGCAAACTTTTCGTAATGTCCTAATGGATCAAACTTTTGGGGAAGTAATGTATGAGGGCAAAGTAACACATAATCAAACGCATGTCTTTGCAACAATTCAAACTATGGCAACTCGCTTGCCACAGTTTGCTGCAGATCATTTTGATGTGGTCATTTTTGATGAAGCACATCATATTGCTGCTGCTATCTTTGACCAAGTTTTTAATTATTTTCAACCACAACAAATACTTGGATTAACAGCAACACCAGAACGAGAAGATGGTAAGTCAATCAAAAAATATTTTCTTGATGAATATGCGGAAGAATTACGACTATGAGATGCAGTTAATCAACGTTTATTATGCCCATTTGATTATTATTGTATTGATGACAATACTGTTGATTTAACTGGGGTTGATTTAAAAGCTGATAATGAACTTTTTAAAAAGTTAAATACTAAGGCTCGAAATGAATTATTATTAAAAATGATTGATAAGTATATTGGTTTATATGCAAAACCAGTTGCATTAATTTTTTGTGTTACGACTGAACATGCTAAATTAGTAGCAACATTTTTACGAACAAAACATTTACGTGCAGATTACTTAACTTCTGAAAATCGTGATCACCGAACACGGATTTTACATGAATTTAAAACAGGACGAATTAATTATTTATGTGTTGTTAATATGTTTAATGAAGGAATTGATGTTCCTGAAATTAATACTATTATTTTATTACGACCAACAAATTCAAAGACAGTTTATTTACAACAACTTGGGCGAGGTCTTCGTAAAACAGAATTAAAAAGTCGATTAGAAGTTTATGATTTAATTAGTAATATTGATAGTAAATATGATATTACTGTTGGTATTAAAAACTTATATGATTCAAAATTAACGTCAATAAAGGGATTATTAGCTAATGAAGGTTTGCCCTATAATTGTACAATTACTTTAGAACAATGTTCACAAAAAATTATTTTAAATAACTTACGAAAATGATATGATAATCGGGCACGAATTAAAACCCATATTCGTGAATATTATCAAAAATATCATGAAGCAGGATTAAAACATTTACTATATGATTATGATTTATCCTTATATCAATTTTATAATTATGTTAATGATTTTTATGTTAAAATTGGCCGAAATATCACGCATTATCATCAAAATGAAAATAATACTAATCGAAATAAAAATATTTTAAAACAATTTTTATTTTTAGATAGTTATCCAATTATTAATTATTTTATTTTACGTTTAAGTCAAACGCTTGCTGCTGATGCTATTAACCTTGAATACGATAATTTATTAATAACATCATTATTATATGAAGTAACAAGTATGAATGTTTTTACGCAATTATTTCCAAATTATTTAACCATTCCTGATTTAGTAACTTATTTTATTGAACAACATCAAGTTATTGTTGCTGAATTATTGTTGCTTTTACAATATAAATTAGAACATGAAACATTAAAAATGTATTCTGTTACCACAACACCATTGTTACAAGGGTCTACTTATACTGTAAAACAAGTCTTATCAGTTATTGGCCGAACTAATTTTTTATTATCACGAGGTGAGTTACGAATTATTGCTTTTCAGGCCGGATATTTAACATTTGATCAAACAAAACAAGTTATTTTAGCGGATGAGGATGGGACTGGTTATGGGAAATTAACAAAATATTTACCTAATCAAGAGATATTTTATTGGTCAATTCCAGAAGTAATGACAATAGCTAATAAATTAGTGCGAGATCTGCAAAATAGTACAATTACAAAATACTTGTTTTTACAAAATAAAATTAATTTAAAATGACCAAATTTAGGATTAAAATTATATTCCTTTGTTGGTTTTGGGCAGTATAACACAATGCTAACAGACAAATATCTTACTGCAAAATTTTTTGTTCAAGATGAACAAGAATAGGTCTTCATTGAACCCTATTATTTATAATTTAATGCTAAAAAATATTAATCCATCTTACTAGTTAGGTAAAAATGTATTATAATTAAAGAATAATATTATTTTTATTAAAGGAGCCTATATAAAATGGAAAGTTTTAGTCTTGAATACATTCGGAGTTTAACGAGGTTAGCAACATTTAATAATGCGGAACAGTTATATCAAACGAAAAAAATAACGTTATTAAAAATTGATGAACAGCAAACTTCCAATGAAGAAAAAGAATTAATGATTTATTGTCAAGTAGCAACAAAACATAGTGGAGATTATTATGATGTTAATGTTGTTTTTGCTTTAAGTAATAATTTAACTTTTTTAACACGGCAAAATTGTAGCTGTATTGACTATAATTTTCAACATCAAATTTGTCATCATATTATTGCTGTTTTGCTTTTTGCTTTTTATGAATCAAACAATAATTTACTTACATGACGATTATTTTTTACAGCAACTGATCAACTATTAACAACATTTATTAATAAAAATAAACAAACCTATGCCTTAAAAGAACGAATTATTACTTGTGAATGTAATTTAATTATTGATTCTACTTTGCAACAACCACCAGCCGTACAACTAAAGTTAGGATATGAAGGTGAGCAATTATTTGTTATTAAAAATATTTATCATTTTTTGATTTTTTTAACAAAACATGCCCTTGACTCAGATTATATAAAAGGTTACAAAATTTCACAAAAATTTACTTTTTATCCCAATAAAAGTACGCTTTCACCATTTGCTGAAAAAGTAATTAAGTTTTTGCAACAAGAGTTTATTAATGTTAGTAGTTTTTTACAAACACAGAAAATGGATTTTTATGGGGTATCAATTACAAGAAGTTTTGGGTTTTCATCATCACAAACTGATCAATTTTTAAGTCACATTAAAGGTGAAACAATTAAGCTAATAATTGATGGTGAAGAATATTCTGATGTTAAAATTAGTGTTGAGCAATATCAACCATCTTTATCTATTCAACAAAAAGATAATGTTATTCAAATTATTAATAAAAAAGAAAATCCAATTATTTTAACATCATCTCAACAAAGTCTATTTGATGCTAAGCAAATTTTTTTATTAAATCATAAAGATACTTTTTTATTAGGTCCAATTTATCAAACAATGGTACTAACAAAACACAATAAAATTATATTTACTCCCCAACAAACTAATGATGTTATTAAAGAAATTGTTGCATTATTAGATTATCCAGATAATACGATTCAAATTGACCCTATAATTTTAAACTCATTAGAAAAAACACCATTAGTTATTGAAAGCTATTTTGATTTTAAAAACAAAGAAATTATGTTACGCCCTCTTTTTCGCTATGGAGCAATAACATTTGATTTACTAAATAAATCAAATAATGACAATAAAATTGTTTTACGAAATGTTTATCATGAGCAAGAATATTTAACATATTGTAAGCAACTTGGTTTTGTTCAAAAAGGGCATTATTTTATACTAAATGAATTAGAACATGTTTTAAAATTATTATCAAAAGATATTTTAACATTAGAAAAACTTTCACAAATTTTTTATACTGATAATTTTAAAAATGTTCGTTTAATTGATTTTAAAGTAACAAGTAGTACAATTAATGTTAATCAAAATAACGACTGGTTAGAATTTGATTTTAAACTTTCAAAACTTGATTATTCGGATTTAGGTGAAATTTTAAATGCGATTAATCATAATCAAAAATATTATCAGTTAACAAATGGTAGCATTATTGATTTGCAAGAACAAACATTGCAAAAATTTGCAACCTTAATTAATCAGTTTAATTTTAAGCAAGAACAATTTGCACAAGGAAAATTGCAAGTTTCAAAATATCATGCATTAACAGTTTATAATAACTTAGATTTATGAGCTAAGTTCAATTGTCATTTTAACCTTGATTTTGATCATTTAATTACAAAAATTAAACATTTAGAACAAAATGAATTTAGTGTTCCAATATCTTTAACATCAATGATGTGCGATTTTCAAAAAAAAGGTTATTTTTGATTAAAAACTTTAGCTTCGTTAGGCTTTGGTGGTATTTTAGCAGATGAAATGGGATTAGGAAAAACATTACAAACAATTAGTTTTATCTTAAAAGAATATGAATTAAATCAGCAAATGGCACCAGTTTTAATTATTGTTCCAGCAGCATTAATTTATAATTGAAAAACGGAAATTGACCGGTTTGCACCTATGTTACAAACACTAGTTATTGCTGGTGAACGAAAAACGCGTGAAATGTTATTTACCAAAATTACGCAAGGGCAAGTGGTGATTACCTCTTATCCATTATTACGACGTGATATTCATTATTATCAACAAATTTTCTTTCAATATTGTTTTTTAGATGAAGCACAACATATTAAAAACCCACATTCAATTAATGCAAAACTAGTTAATACTTTAAAAACAGGAATTCGGTTTGTTTTGACAGGCACACCAATTGAAAATAATCTAACTGAATTATGATCAATTTTTAATTTTATTTTACCTGGTTTTTTATTACAACATCAACAATTCCAAAAGCGATATGAAATTCCAATTATTCGTCAACAAAATCAAGCAGTTAAAAAAGAATTATTACAAAAAATTGCACCGTTTATTTTGCGTCGTTTAAAACAAGGGGTAATGAGTGAATTACCACCAAAGATTGAAAATAAAATTTTAGTGGAAATGACAGTACGGCAAAAGAAAATTTATGCTGCATATGCTAATGCTGCGCGAGAAAAAATTAATAAAATTTTAACGGCAGGGCAATACCAACAAAATCGTTTAAAAATTTTTGCTACCTTAACTAAATTACGTCAAATTTGTTGTGACCCGAGTATTTTAGATAAAAAATATCAAAATGAAAGTGCTAAATTAGATGCATTACGAGATATTTTTGATGATCTTGCTGGTAGTGGTCATAAAATATTAATTTTTTCACAATTTACTACTGTTTTAAAACGAATTAAAGCAATTGTGGAAGAAATAGGTTTACAATACTTTTATTTAGACGGAAAAACTCGCTCGGAAAGTCGAGTGCTAATGACACAAAAGTTTAATGAAGATAAAACAATTAATGTTTTTTTAATTTCATTAAAAGCTGGTGGAGTTGGTTTAAATTTAACAGCAGCAGATGTTGTTATTCATTTTGATCCATGATGAAATCCTTCGGTAGAAAATCAAGCAACAGACCGTGCTCATCGTTTTGGGCAACAAAATACTGTTCAGGTAATAAAGTTGATTGCAAAAGGGACCATTGAAGAAAAAATTTTAACAACAATGCTGTTTTAAATAATAATTCGGAAAATGCTAATTTTACAAAATTCTCAGAAGCAGAATTACGAAATATTCTTGAATTATAAAAAACAAAGAGGATGACAAAAAAATAATAATTTTTAAAAATATTTTTATATAGCAAATAATTTGTTAAAGGTACAGAGGTACTTTTTTTTTTAAAAAAAAAGTATAATTAAAAGTGTCTTACAAAAGTATAATTAAAAGTGTCTTACAAAAAAAGGTGACAATTAGATGAAACGGTTATTAACACTTTTTAGTGTTTTTGTTTTAGGTTTTGGTAGTAGTTTAGGTGTTGTTAGTTGTACAGTGCGAGCAAAACATGAGCGTGATGACAACGATGAGTTAGATCGCAATCAAGATCTTGAAATTTTAAATCAAATAAAAAAGGAAGCAAAGCAAACTTTGTCATCATGATGACAAACAAAAACAATAATTGACATTATTAATGAATATCCAGAGCAAATATCATCATTTGAAGAACTAGTCGCACAGTTGAAAACAAAAAATGATGGCTTATTAACTTTAACGAGCACAGCAATTAGTAAATATCGTTTTTTACATCAGTTGCTTGTTGGTTTTAAAGCAGAGTTTAATAATTTGAATCAACATTTACAAAATCGATATTCAAATTATTATCTTGATACAATGCCATTATTCTTATGAGAAAATGACATTTCATTTGATTTATATAATATTAATTTTGATAAGATAGCAAAGTTAGTACAAGATACTCCCCAAGCAGTATTAGGAATTACAGTCCAGGTTAATATTCCTGATAGTATATATTATTTTGAGGTTTTTAATAAAATTAAGTAATTAGAAACAAATTATGTTTCGCTTATGAGTAAATGATAAAAAAATTTATAAAAAAATCAACTTTTTTAAAAATATAAGAAGTGCAACAAATCTTTATTAATTAAATAATATAATAAAAATATTAATTAAATAATATAATAAAAATTACAAAAATCAACCATAAATTTAAAAAAATTAATTATTTTATCAATATTTAAACAAACTAAAAAATAATTTATTATTTTAATGACATATTTTATGAGTTAATGTACATTTTTAAATATTTATTGTTTATATATTCTGCAAAAACATTTCTTTTGCACTTATTCAATTTAAACACGGTCGGAGTTTATCATTTATAACATTAACTACTCAATCTATTCTTTTCTGATTAACATTATTAAAATCTGTACACTATTCATATATTCAATTAAAGGTTTTTGTTGTGGTGAACCAACATCACAAAAATAAACTTGTGTTTCAGCAAATATTTCCATTTCTCGTCATTTACTAAATTCTTTACCTCTATCTGTTATTATTCCTTTAATTTTTCCAATTAAATTATTATTTATAACAATTCCTTTAAACTTTTCAAAAACTTCATTAGCAGTATGATTTTCTAATTTTATTGCAAAATATTTTTTACTTGATTGTTTTACTAAAACTAAACAACTAGATTGATGGTTTTTTTCAACAACAGTATCCATTTCAAATCATCCAACATTAGACCATTTCAAATCATCCAACATTAGAAACTTTATTTTCAATATCTCAAATTGACCTAAAATCAGTTAATTTACCACGATTATCAGATTTTCCTTTTGTTTTATATTTTTTACCACGATGTCGCAAATTCTGTTTTAAAAAACCATAAAAACCTAAACGAATTCATTTATACAATGTTTTAACACAAACCGGAAATTTAACACCAAATTTTAAAAAA
>NZ_PUUH01000141.1:0-1229 GCF_002968355.1 Spiroplasma sp. ChiS
ACTAAATCAAAATTATTATTTCGCATCATAGATCGCATGGTTTCACTAAATCAAAATTATTATTTCGCATCATAGATCGCATGGTTTCATTGTATAAGTTTGTTGTTTTAGAAAAAGGTTCTTCGCCTACGAAACGTTTTTTGATTCTTAAAAGAGGCACAAAATAATTAAGGAAAATTTGAGTATCCAATTGTGTTTGTGTTTTAATAACCTCAGTAACTGAAGGTAAAAAATAAGAGGGAAAGATATTTTTAGACACTAAATAATAACTTCCTTCTAATACTACAACATTACGCAAATATTTTGTTCCTAATTTAGTCATAGTTAAGCGTTGTTGATAAGTAAACAAAGATGCTTCTTCTTTTACTAAAATTAAATAAACACATTCCATTTGTTCACTGGCTTTTTTAATTAAATATTGATGTCCTTTGGTAAAAGGATTTGCATTCAAAACAATAACGCCATTCAACTCTGTTGGTTGTTTTTGAGATCGTAGATACTGTAAATAGTTTTGAAAATAATCATATCTATTAGTTAAAAAAAGAGCTTTTTCATTTTTCACAATCAATTCAAAACCTAATTGTTGAAAAAGTTCTTCGTAAACTGGTTTTGTAAAAACGAAAACTTCATTAAAACCTTGTTGATATATTTTTTCAATCATATAAGTAACTAAAGTATTAGCTAAATTATATCCTTGATAAGAAGGTGAAACGCCTAAACATTTTAAATTATTTAAATAACGACCAATAACACCAATAATTTGTTTTTGATTATAAATAACACCATATTCCTGCACTAAATCAGGTCTTAAATCTAATGATTCTAAAAATTGATTAATATGATTAATATAGTTATACTCATTTGGCAAAACTTGTTTAACGGAATAAGCAAAGTCCATCTCTTTTTTGCTCTTTCTTATTTTTAAATATAATTTTTTCAAAAATATTCAAAAAAAATTATTAAAAATACAAACTTAAATTTGTTCTAATGCTTTAATAATTAAAGAATCGACAAAAAATATTAAATTTTCCGTTGAATGTTTTTTTTGAATAGCGCAAATTTTAGCAGGTTGTGAACACAAAAAACAATTTCTTGGTAATTGTTGCAAATCAATACGTGAAATAAATCGATGTAAAGGATCAATTAAATCAATATCTACTAACATAAAGTTTTTTTCTATTTGTTCTAAATATAAAAATTTTTTTTTTAATATTTTTAAAAAAGAAGGA
>NZ_PUUH01000142.1:0-1228 GCF_002968355.1 Spiroplasma sp. ChiS
AATCAAATAACATAACTAGTGTGCCATAGATGAGTTATTCATCTTGTTATATTAGAATTATTTAATTTTACTAAAAAAGATTTTTAAATACCCAGTTTTTCAATCAACTTCTATCCTTGAATTTTCCAAATTATTATAAAGTCAAATTTTTTCTTTGTTTATATACTTAATTTGATTTAATAAAACTTTGTGATTTTCACAAGTTCATAAAATTTTATTTGTTTCAAATTCTTCGGTGATAAATGATGATAATTTATAACAATTAATAACATCACATATTTTTTGTTGTTTAATAATTTTCATTTTTATAAATCAAAATCAAATAACATAACTAGTGTGCCATAGATGAGTTATTCATCTTGTTATATTAGAATTATTTAATTTTACTAAAAAAGATTTTTAAATACCCAGTTTTTCAATCAACATCTATCCTTGAATTTTCCAAATTATTATAAAGTCAAATTTTTTCTTTGTTTATATACTTAATTTGATTTAATAAAACTTTGTGATTTTCACAAGTTCATAAAATTTTATTTGTTTCAAATTCTTCGGTGATAAATGATGATAATTTATAACAATTAATAACATCACATATTTTTTGTTGTTTAATAATTTTCATTTTTATAAATCAAATTTAATATTAACCATAATAAATATCTTCAAATCATTCTGTTTTTCCGCGATGTTTAACTTTATGAATTCGCTTTGGCATTCCGCATTTACTGCATCTAATCATAATATTGATTTTTTCCATTTTTAGTTTCTCCAATCTAATATTTAATGATTGATTTATTAATATAACTAAGTGAAACAAAACAAGGACAACACCTTTACTAAGTAAGTATATGTGTTATTTACTAATTTATTAATTTAATATTGAAAATATATTTATTCATTATCGTTTTTTCCTTTATTGTTATTGTGTTTTTTTAAAGATGCTGTCCTTGTTTTGAATCAATTAGTTATTTTGGGTTTTTTCAAATAAAAAAACAACCCTTTAACAAGAGTTGCTTTTTTGGAACTTCATCGTACATTATACATTTTTAAGATAATTAAATTCTTTTCACCATATTTATTGATTAAATATTCTCAGTCTCAGGTTGAATTGATATTTACATCTTCAATATCAGTACCAGTTATATATTCACCAAGAGGATTTTTACAAGGGCGATTACCTTTTTCTGAACGATAACATAAAATATATTTATTCATTATCGTTTTTTCCTTT
>NZ_PUUH01000143.1:0-1216 GCF_002968355.1 Spiroplasma sp. ChiS
TTAAAATAATTTGTATTCGCATTACTTGGGATAATACAACCATCATCGCAATTAAAACTGCTATATAATTTATGTTTTTAATTAATAAAAAATAATTATTGTTTTTGCATTTTTTTATATTTAGCATAACTAAGGCCCAATTTTTTAGCTTGTCGTTTATCTTTTTGTTTTTGTTTATATTCTTCATCAATTAAATTAATGTTGTTTAATAATTCTGTTTTTTGTACGTCAGACAAACCACAATTAGATAATGCAATTAAATAAAGTTTTTGTTTTTCTTGTTCTAATTCATTACTTGGGATAATACAACCATCATCGCAATTAAAACTGCTATATAATTTATGTTTTTAATTAATAAAAAATAATTATTGTTTTTGCATTTTTTTATATTTAGCATAACTAAGGCCCAATTTTTTAGCTTGTCGTTTATCTTTTTGTTTTTGTTTATATTCTTCATCAATTAAATTAATGTTGTTTAATAATTCTGTTTTTTGTACGTCAGACAAACCACAATTAGATAATGCAATTAAATAAAGTTTTTGTTTTTCTTGTTCTAATTCTATTTTTTCTAACTTAGCCAAAATTGAAACAATATTCATTTTTTCTTTCCTTTCTCTTAAAATTCAAATTTAAACTGAATATTTTTTAATCTTTTTTTAATTATTTTGTAATATTCATTATTTATTTCACAACCCAATCACTTTCGGTTTAACTGTTCACAAGCATAAGCCGTTGTACCACTACCTAGAAAACAATCTAAAATTACATCATTTTCTTTACTATATTTACTAATTAATCGATTAAATATATATAATGGTTTTTCTGTTGGGTGTCTCGTTAATTTTTTTCCGATTGAATAATTAAAAATTGTTTTTTTACTTTCATAATCATTTTTATAATTCGGAATTCGATGTTTTTTAGAATAAATTATCATACAATATTCTTTATCTTGATAAATATGATTATTAGTTGGCATTGGATTTGTTTTGTTTCAAAGGATAAAATCATAAAGCATATCTTTTTTACGAACTCAATCTAAATAATCAATAATTTGTTGTCTATTCATTCAAATTAACATAAATTTAGTTTTTGAAATTCGATAAAACTCATCTAAATAAGTATTTATATCAAATGAATTATGTAAATTATTATCATAGATAGCATTAATATATTTATTTATGCTTTTGGTTATATTGCTTTTTTCATTTATTTGTTC
>NZ_PUUH01000144.1:0-1208 GCF_002968355.1 Spiroplasma sp. ChiS
ATGGAAAGAAGGAATATTAAAATATTTCACCGATCAAAAAGATATGACCCCTCCCCTGTAAAAAAAACCTATGTCTTTTCTCGTTTCAATGGTTTAGATCAATGTCGATATCCTGAGAAAGTGCCGAAAGATTTACCTCTTTTTATTAGAGAACCTTTTAATAATTGGCGTTATACAGGGAAAATGAAGCCTTATAATGATTCATTTATGGGAAGAGATAAGAATTATTTTACAGAAGAATTTAGAGAAGATATATTAAGTAATAGAGAGTCAAGGTTTTATGCTAATTCTTTTTTAAAACAAGATGAAACCATTGAAATGGATTATGAAGGCCCGAAATACCTTTTAGAAAAAGACGAAGATTTTTATATAAATACGGTGAAATGTCCTTTACAAGAAGAAAAAAAATTTGAAACAAAACATCAAAATTACTACCTTCACTTCAATCCTGTGAAAAAATATATTACTTTGTATACTGAAAAAAAGAATGTTAAAGAAAATTAAAAAAAGAAAGGAAAGATGAATTAATATGGCTTATAAAAAAAATAATCCTAACAAAAAAACAACAAATCATACTAAAATTATTCCGACAAAACCTAAATCAAATAAAGGTTTCAAAGGAAATCAAGCTATTCCTTCTGAAACTAAAATTGTTTTAGAAAATAGAACGATTGAAACCAAAACTTGGAAACAAGCTACTAAGAATTTCATGATTACTTATCTTTTGCCTTTCTTCTTCATATTATTTTTCTCTTGGTTAATGTTTTATAAAATTATACCTCGTATAGGAGAAGATTTGAATAATTTCATAGCGGGAGCCAAAGATAACTTCAATAAATTTTGTCAAGAAAATTATGACAAATTTAAAAACAACATCCATGATATCAAGGATAACTTCTATAATCGTTTTAAAGAATGGAATTGGCCTGATTGGTTAGCGAACACAGGGAGTATTATTGTTCCTCTCTTCATAGGAGGGGTGATAGCCTTATGTTGTTTAGCTATTCCTATTGTTGGTCCTCCTTTAGCCGCTATCACAGGGATCTGTACCATTGTTGTAGGAAGTTTCATGTTTTTTACTGATAAAACAACTCCTCAGAATCCTCCAACGCCCCCAAGAGAAGATGTGACAGTGATCGAATATGATGAAAATCAACAGAAAGAAAAAGGGGTTCCCACAAAAAATATCACAAAAAAGTAAATCAAAC
>NZ_PUUH01000145.1:0-1189 GCF_002968355.1 Spiroplasma sp. ChiS
ATAATTTAATGTAACTTCTCCGGTAAAGTTTCCTTTTCCAATAATTGTTGCAGTTGTTTTGCTTATTGTCCCTTTAACAGCAAAATCATTTTCAGTTAAATAAATTGCACTAGAATTTTTTACCTTAATATAAACCAATAATTCTGTCACTGTAGGAATTTCTCCTTTCATTTACCTTAATATAAACCAATAATTCTGTCACTGTAGGAATTTCTCCTTTCATAAAAATCGCACCTAAATTAATGCACTTAATAATTTTATTTAATATTTTTATATTTTGTTGTGATTTATTATAACCGCAAGTAATAACACTACTTGCTCCAGTTGCAGTTAAACTAACTGCTCCTAATATACTTAATATTTTTTTCATAATTGATACCTCTTTAATACATTGTTATAACCTTATATATATTATCAAAATTTTTTATTAACAATAAAATTATTTACCACAGTTGTTATCTCCTGTGTTGATTGTAAATCACTTATCATCGATTTTTTGAATCGTAAAACTACAATTCAAGCATTTTTGTAAATCAACATCGACAATCATTAAATTATGATTGATAGTGTCTTTATTATCTATTTTTTTCATAATTATTTTATCTACTTTCGTTTTTTGTTTTTCTTTTTTTTTCTTTAGTTTCTTCTTTTTTAAGACTTGTTTATTTTTTCTATGATATTCAGCTTCTTCTTCAACAAAATAATAATTAACCATATTCAGTAAAAAATTCATTTCGGAAATCCTCATCAATTTCCAATATATTATCTATTTTACTATCAACTTTCCATCTTGAATAAAAATTATCAAACTTTGTTAAATGTTCTATACAAAAAGGACTATCTATTTCAATAATAAAATTATTTTCTTGACAATATGGAACTAAACAAATATTTTTATCTATT
This sequence comes from Spiroplasma sp. ChiS, assembly GCF_002968355.1. Classification (NCBI taxonomy): domain Bacteria; kingdom Bacillati; phylum Mycoplasmatota; class Mollicutes; order Entomoplasmatales; family Spiroplasmataceae; genus Spiroplasma; species Spiroplasma sp. ChiS. Next base: position 904 of record NZ_PUUH01000145.1, read on the forward strand.
TTCATAGTTATTTGATTTCTTTGATGAGTTCTTCGTATGCTTGTTTTTGTCGCCAATAATGTTGATTAGTTCAAATACTACTTAACTCATTTTCAATCTTAATAAATGTATCTGAATTTTTTATTATGTTATTTAATAAATAATTAGCTAAATCATTTTTAACTAATAGTTTATATATAAAACTTGTATTTTCATTATCTTTGATATTATTAAATAATACTTTTATACTTGGTAAATCTCTATTATTTAATCTGCAAACATAATTTAATGTATTTTTCAAATCAAT
>NZ_PUUH01000146.1:0-1179 GCF_002968355.1 Spiroplasma sp. ChiS
ATCAAAAATAAACAAAAATATATCAAAAACAAAACTAAAAATCTTGTCTCAATTACTATTATTATTTTCAACTAATAAATTAATCATCTTTACTATTTCCTTTCTCTTTTTTAGGTTTTAAATTCTTTTTCAAAATATCAATATCAAACAATTTTAATCGTTCTTTAACACTTAACTTTGTGATTTCCGACCAATAATATTCTTTTTTATTAACAATTTCGCCATTCTTTAAATCACGCACAAATTTTAATCATTGACTATCATATTTATTCGCAAATTCAAGGGGAATAATTATTTTAAAAAACCGAATTCCTAACCCAACATCCGACTTATGTTTTACTCTTTTACCTTCTGCTCTTCGTTCTACTGATTTTGTTTTTCAAATTTCATAATCCGTTATATCTTGAAAAATACCAATTCGCATAATAAAGAAACGATTAAAAAAATTAAATCCTTTTTTAGCAACGGGTTTTTTCAAAGAAATTGGAATAATAATTCCACTTGCTAACTGGCGAATATTATTTCAAATCATACCCTCACGCTGAGCAGTAAACAACGCACGATGTCCAAAATGTCTCGCTAAAACAATTCACGGTATTTTACCACTATGAACTTTTTTCTCATCATGTGGACTAGTTCCATCAATATACAAATAACTTTCATCAAATAAAATAACACTATCATCGGGTGGGACTAATTTTGTTCGATCGGTAAAATCTAAATTTTTAAATGTTAAAACTTTAACTTTATCATCTTCTAACGGATAATTACTATAAATTTCATCTGTCAATAATTTCATAGTTTGCGACAAATAAGTTAAAAGTAATGTTTTACCAGTTCCTAACTTACCAATAATTACCGATAACGGATTATCTCAAACAAAATTTACTAACCGAAAAGCATTTAACTGATAAAAAATATTTTYTMACAATCATCACACAAAATATACACATTGCAAAGCAAATAATATTCAAAATAATAAACCAACACAATACAAAGAAATTATCCAAAGTAATAAATCAATTAAACTAAACAAAAGCATTAAACCACTAATATAACAAAAGTTTTTAAAGAAAAATATAAACTTTTTCATTATTTAAAATACCCAACTATTTTAAAAACCATCCACAAGAAAAACCAAGTTAAAAACAAAATCACAATTCAAACACCAACCATCAA
>NZ_PUUH01000147.1:0-1171 GCF_002968355.1 Spiroplasma sp. ChiS
AGTCCAAGAAAAGCAATTATATTTAAAGGTGAAAAATTTGAATGAGATAGTTTAAATTCATGTCCTAAAATACATGAAATTAATTTTAATGCAAATACTAGTGATTATAATGAAATTATTGGTGCTTATGCTTTTGCAAAAGATAAAAATGGAAATTATCAAGGTATTTTATTAAGAAAAGCAGATATTGATCGTTTAAAAAATAGTAGTCCTAGTGGTAATAGTGAATATTCACCTTGAAATAAATGACCAAAAGAAATGGTTGAAGCAAAATTATATCGTAAATTAGCATTAGAAATGGGAATTGATATATCTGATATTGATTTAGATGAAAAAGAAATTAAAGAAGATGGTAATTTTGAATATATTTCATTTAAAGATATTGATGTCGCCAAAAATAAAGGGCAAATGAGCGATGAACCATTATTAAATAAATATAACCCCATCTTATCCAGAAATAGCAGACACTAACGATAATGTCGTTAAAGAAGAAGATATCTCAAATGTAGTACCAGCAGTTAATAATAATGAGAAGGATGTATACGCTTGATAAAAATAGGTATTGACCCATCAGGTGCTGGTACTACTGGTATTGTTATTTATGAAGATAATAAAATTATTAGAAAAGAAGAGTAAATATTGAACAGAACATGTTAATTTAATTACAAAAATTATTAAAGAATATGAAATTAAAGGTGAATATTATTTTCTAAACATTGAAAATTGTTTACCAACAAATGCTAATGGTTCAAAATATAGAGATGATTTATTAAGAGTATTAGGTGGTATTGAAATTGAAAATAAATTTAATCTTATTGGAGGACTTAGTTTTTCATTCTATCCTTATTTTATATCACCAAAATATACTAAATCAGTTGTTAAAAATATGGAAAATTTAAGTAAATATAATGATAGTTGTTTATGAAAATATGATAAAGATACTAATTTAACTTATCAATATGGTAAAGGTTGAAAATATAATAATGAAAAAATAAGTAATCATCTCCGCGATGCAATTATAATTGCTAATTATGGTGATTAACTATGAAAACTAATTTAGGTGAATTATATTTAGGTGATAGTTTAGAAATATTAAAAAAAATACCTGATAAAAGTATTGATTTAATATTAACTGATCCACCTTACCTTTACCCTGATATTGCTAAAAAAT
>NZ_PUUH01000148.1:0-1167 GCF_002968355.1 Spiroplasma sp. ChiS
ATACAAATAACTTTCATCAAATAAAATAACACTATCATCTGGGGGAACCGGTTTTGTTCTATCTGTAAAATCTAAATTTTTAAATGTTAAAACTTTAACTTTATCATCTTCTAACGGATAATTAGTAAAATCTAAATTTTTAAATGTTAAAACTTTAACTTTATCATCTTCTAACGGATAATTACTATAAATTTCATCTGTCAATAATTTCATAGTTTGCGACAAATAAGTTAAAAGTAATGTTTTACCAGTTCCTAACTTACCAATAATTACCGATAACGGATTATCTCAAACAAAATTTACTAACCGAAAAGCATTTAACTGATAAAAAATATTTTTTCACAATCATCACACAAAATAAACACACTGCAAAGCAAATAATATTCAAAATACTAAACCAACACAATACAAAGAAATTAACCAAAGTAATAAATCAATTAAACTAAACAAAAGCATTGAACCACTAATATAACAATAGTTTTTAAAGAAAAATATAAATTTTTTCATTATTTAAAATACCCAACTATTTTAAAAACCATTCACAAGAAAAACCAAGTTAAAAACAAAATCACAATTCAAACAACAACCATCAAAGTTAAATATTCATTTTGCGTTAAATTCCACATTGTAATACTTTCAACATTAGTTTTATCTATAAACAAAAAGACATGAATGAAAAACTCTTTTAATTTAATTCAATCATTTTGCATTTTTAAAAACTCCACATTTTTTGAATAAGTTTAAAAAACATTCCAAAAAAAACAATAAATAACACAAACGATATAACATATAAAAACTCAGGGGCATTTGCAATTTTTTAACAGCACCTACACCTAAAACTATGACTGAGGGTATGACTGGTATTTGAACGGGTTTGACTAGTGCATTATGAAAAGTTAAAGAAGGTATAACAAATATTTTACCTGAGATAATGGTTTTCTTAGGTGAAGCGTGAATTATATTAATTCCATTTGCTATATTTTGTATTATTAAAATCTTAAACTTTTTCCGTGTTATGGTTAAAGGATTTTAATATTTATTATAATCGATTATATCTTAGTTAAGGCACACTAGGAAGTTTTAGTGAAATAATTGTTTTAATTGGTGATACCATTCATGATAATCAAAAAATAGATGGTATCACATTTGTAAAAAATGAATTTATTA
>NZ_PUUH01000149.1:0-13665 GCF_002968355.1 Spiroplasma sp. ChiS
TCTCTGGTTTACAAAGATTTTAATCAACAAAATCAAATAAATTTAGTTCTTACAAGTTTTTCATTTTTATTTTTATGGATATTATGATCTTTTATTGTTTGAGTTATTTCTTGTTATTTTGATAAGTCTCGACTATCTATTTCAATATTATCACTTATTTCATTCTTGTTATTTTGATAAGTCTCGACTATCTATTTCAATATTATCACTTATTTCAATATTGTTTTTATTATTTGGTATTTTATCTTTTATTGGGAAAATTTTAGGCACTTCAAACCCAAATTTAGAAAAACTAAAATATTTTAAATTTTTAACAATTATTTCATTTTTTAATTCAGCATTAAATTTTGCTGATTTACCAAATAGTAGTTTAAATATTATTATTGCTGAACCATTACAACCTAAAAGTTTAGATTTTTGTTGACAATTACCAACTATGTTTGTTTTATCAAGTGGTTTATTTAGTTTAGGAAATTGAATTTTTATTAAAAAAAGTTTATCACTATAATTTATTTAAAAAATTAAAAACAAAATAGAAAGGAAATAGTAAAGATGAATGAAAAAATGGCTTAGTTTATTAGCAATATTTTTGTTATCGTGTACAAACACAATAACATTAATTAGTTGTGGTAATATTGCAAATAATAACGTATACTTACTACCAATATGGTAGTATTCATTATTCTTAGGTTTTTAATAAAATTAAGTAATTAGTATTTTAAAAAAATTGCTATAAAATATAATATGGTTCATTTTGATAATGTTCATCTATCTTATTCTTATTTTAATGAAGAAACAAAATGAAAAATATTTAAAATTGATCACTTATTAGTAAAAAATAATTTTATTTTTGTTATTGAAACTAAAAATTGAAATATACCATCATATTTTGATATTAATAAAAATATATGATATCAATATCATGGTGATAAAAAAATAAAATTACAATCACCAATAGAACAAAATAAAAGTCATATTTATAATTTAAAAAAAATGCTTGAAAAAGATAAAATTAATTTAGATAATATTTTTATTATTAATATAATTGTAATTGTACAAAATAATTTAACAATATTAAAAAATGAAAATAATAAATTAAGTGATAATAATGTGGTAATAAATTTAACAGAATTAGAAAATGAAATTTTTAAGTACAGTAAAAAATCTTCTTTTTTTGAAGATAACAAAAATATAAATATTATTGTTATGTCTATTTTAAATAAAAATAAAATAGAAAACATTGAAAAACACAAAAAACAATTAAATTATAAATAAAAATTAGAAATATATTAAAAAACAGCAAATTTATTTGCTGTTTTTTATTTTGTTAAAATAGAAAGGAAAAATAAAAATGTATGAAAAAATTACTTAGTTTTTTTTGCCATATTTTCGTTTTTATGTACAAACATGGGGAATTTGATTAATTGTGGTAATATTGCAAATAATAAAGAACATTTACAACCACCTAATTCCGATAATAAGTTAAAAATTGATTCAAAAACAAATATTGATTTAGAAAAAAGATACTTACCCCACCCTGTTTTAATCCAACAGCGAGTATATAAAGGAACTTTATTTAACCGATATAAGACAGATACTATTAAAAATTTAACAAATGCTTTTTTAGGCAAAGCAGATAATAATTTAGCAATTAAATTTAAAACAGAATTTAGTACTTATCAACAATTACAAAATTATTTAAAAATAGAACAACAAAATTACTGACAAAATTTACTTGATAATATTTGTCAAAAATACCAAGATAATTTAAAACAACTTATTTTATTATTTTATAATTTTGTTGCTAATATTTGAAAAAAAACAAATATTAATGAAATTTTAAAGAAAACAGAAATTAAAAATATCATTGATGGTGATAATAATGTCATAGGACAAACAAATAATCACCAAACTATTTTGCTAAACAAAAAGGTTTTATCTTGTGCTTTTGAAAAATAATAAATAGTGAATGACACAAAGGACAATTTACAACCAATAACTTTCTACATATTTTAATCCATGAATTAGGACATATCTTTTATTTTTATGATTGAGAAACATTTAAAATTAATCATATTTTTTATTTAAAACAATTTTTAGGACAGAAAATTAATAACTTAAATAAGTTTGCAGAACTAGACAAAGAAAAAGTGTTAAGGATATTTGCTAACAGTAATTATGGATTGAGTGATGATGACGAGTTATTGGCAGAGGGATTTGCATATTGGTTATTAACAAAACAAAGTATGCAAAAAAAATATGAGGATTTTGAAACAAATACTTTACAAGTTATTTACCACAAATAAGAAATAAAAAAGAAAGGAAGTGTAAATGATGTTAAATACAATAATTGGTATGAATTGGTATGATGGGAACAATTGCCATAATCGGCTTGTTTGGTTGTTTATGGAAGTTTCTTGGTATTAAATTACAAAAAATGAAAAAACAAATTGAATTAACAAAATATAAAAAAACTTGTCAAATAATATTATATGTTAGTATAAGTTGTTTTGCGTTATTTTTGTTGGTAATTGGATTGTGGTTTGGATTAATATATCCAACTTTGAAATAAAATGAAAATAATATTCAAGTTTTTAATATTTGTTTTTCGAATTGGCAATTTAAAAATTACAATACGAGGAAATGATTAATTTGATTTGTTATTATGCCAATTCATTTTAAATTACAATACGAGGAAATGATTAATTTGATTTGTTATTATGCCAATTCATTTTATATTTTTTTATTTTATAGATTGAATACTATATAAAATCAAATGCTATATATAATTATTATTTAAAAAAGAAAGGAATGATTTAATAAACTGAAAAATTGAACTTATAACAATATTTATATTATTTATGAGCGCTATTGTATGACAAATAATAACTGGATTTATTGTTGTTAAAAAAGAAATTGAGGGTAAAAAATTATTGATTTTATTGATCTTGACCCTACTATTTTTTATTTTTGATATTTTAATTATGAATGTTATAAAAATTATTTTATGTTTTATTTCTTAATCAATTATTTAGACCAAAAATAATAATTGTAATTACAGAAAGGAGGTTATATCCTGTGAAAAATATTATATTGTCATGTTTATTAACATCGTTGATTGCTGTAAGTCAACCACTTATTGTCAAATCATCCATCAATAATAGTTTTTCAATCACAAAACAAGAACAAGTTATTAGTAAAAATGCAAAGAAAAGTTTTAACCCAACAGCACCAAGTTTTACAAAAAATATTAATTAAAATGATGATATTTATGCTGAAACTGGCGGAACTTGGGGTGGTGATTATACAGAAAAAGTAGAATCATCATATTATTATGTTAATATACTAGATTATGCTAGTAGTTGAAATGATTTTAAAAATAAATACAAACAGATTAAAATTGATTTTGAGGGTTATGTTGCTCACAATCAGGCGGCTACGGCAAATTATAATGCTTATCACTATATCAATCTAAATGAAATAAGTGGCATAGCAAAAACAAAAGAAATTTTTAATCACTATCAAGGTTATACCCAAAATGAAGAATGAGGATGAGCAAATGTAAGATATCAATTAGAAAATAATGATTGCATTAAAATTGATTTTTTGGTTTATTCACGAGCGAAAAACGGATGAAATTCAAGTAATACATGAGCTAAAAGATGATTAAAAGTTAATAAACTAATTTTTAATACAAGTTTTAGTTTTAATGACATGAAAAGTAATTTAACAAGGGAATTAAATAAAGAAATTAATTATTATTCTAATATTGATAATAGTCCACAAAGTTCTTATAATTGAAACCAAATTAAGACACAAATGGATAATAAAATCAAAAAAAACACTAAATGATATTAATGATATTCAAGGATGAATTGAATTTTTAAACCCAAATTATCAGTTAGAAAAAAGAATTAATGGTTATTTTATAAAAACATTAATTAACATTCACAATAATCAAAGTAGTAATTATGAAATGTGAGAATTTAAAACACCACTAAATTTTGATAGTGATTATAATATTGTTAATACTAAAAATAGAATAGAAAATGAATTAAAACAAACAATTATTTATCAAAGTGATACATCAACCAATATTTTAGATGAAAGTAATTGAAATGCAATTAAAACTATCTTAGATAATAAAATATTTAGTGTTTTAGGAAAAAAAGGAAACATAATGGAATGAAAAAAACTTATCAATCCTAATTATGCCTTAATAACAGAAAATAATAATTATTATCTTAAAACAAGTTTTAATATTTTTAATTATTTAACAGAACAATGAGAAAATTGAGTTTTTTAAAAAAACTCAATTTTTCATTAAGTGCAAAATATTGAAAAAGTAAATTACAAGAACGAATTTTAATAACACTAGGAAAAATTAGTGATGAAAATGGTGTTGCAATGATTAATGATATTGAAGAAGTTATTAATAACGGTGAAGGAAAAGAAAATAAATACAATAAAGGAATAATAAAATATCATACAACAACATTTTTTCAATACATCGAACCAAAGGAAAATAACAATGATCCTGATTATGATATTGTTAAAATAAATGGGGTTAATTTAAACGCTGTTAATGGTTTATACACATATACTTTTGATGATAAAGAAAAAGTTAATAAATATGAAATTGAAATTATCCACCGACCAAACCCTAAAATTGAGGGAGATGTTGGTGGTAATTTTAAGTTAACAATTTTAATTGAAACAATTACTCCATCATTACAATTAAAATTAATGGGGTGAGGGCCAAAAAATATTGATTATGAAAAATTAACAAGTGAATTTATTAAAGACCCAAGTAATGAAAATAAAACAATTAAAAACCCCAATTATGATCAAGAAATAAATAAAGAAACAGGAACAAAAAAACAATTAATATGGGTTCGCCATCAATCTAACACCCCATTTCCGTTAGATCCACTTGATAGAGATGGAAATTTAATAAAAAGTAGTAGTATTAATGATTATGATATTGGTTATTTAGCAGAAGCCAGTGCAGTTGGAGCAGGATTTGAAAACTTTTACAATAATGACAACATTGAAAAAGTTATTCGTTATTTATCAAATGAAAATTTAGAGACTAAATTTGAAAATGGCTATGAATTAGAAAAAAATAAAACGGGAGATGTTAATACTAGTGCTGGGTGATTTCATTTTATTATTCAACAAAAACGCTTTAATGATTTAAACGGAAATACACAAACACCATTTTATCAACACAAATTTATTTATGTTGATAAAAATAAAAGTTCAAATTATGGATATTTTTTAAATTTAGTTAATAACCAAAATGCTAGTGATTTTTGAAATACAACATAAGGAAAACATTTAAAAAATTATATGATTAACTATAAAAAGTGAAATTCAGATAATGATTTATCAAAATTAACTTATGAAGCAGTTTTATCATATTGACGAGATTATGTTTCAGATATTCGTAATCATTTAGCGGTTAATGAAAGCATCAATAATTTTAAGTCATTAAATGATTTAAATATTAGTGCTTTTAAAATGAATGCCAAAGATATGAAAACTATTAGAAATAAAATTGAAAACTTTGTTTGAAAAGAAATAAATAAACTTAGTTTATTAGCAATAATAAACAAAGATTATATTATTCAAATATATAAAAATAGCGAATGACAAAAATTAACTGATGATGATTTAAACCAATTAATAACTAATCAACAAGAACAAACAAAAGAAATAATCCTAAAAATCAAAGCACTAAATACATCAATGTTGTTATTTGGTGAAACAAACCAATTTAAAGTTATTAATAACTTAAATTATGATGAAAATAAAGTAATTGATTTAAGTAAAATTAAATATCAAAATCAAGAATATAATTTTAAAGATAAAACAAAAGATGATATTTTTAATAATTATATTATGAAATATATTAAGCAAGGTTTTAAAATTAATAAATTAGATGAAATCTTGAAACAAAATATTGATTATCAAATATCATTACAAGGATTAAATGGGCAAAAGATTAATATTAATGATAATGAATTACAGGAATTTATGAAAAAAATTCAAGAAAATAAATATAGTGAGCTAAAAATTACTATTTATGCTTTGGACAATAGTTTAAAAGCAGTTGGGAATGTTTCATATAAATTAATAAACAACTCAATAACAGAAAATTCCCCCAACAAACCAAATGAAATTCCACCAACAGAGGGAATAATACCGAACATTCCTAATAAACCAAATGGAAATAACGAAAATAATGGGAATGAAGAGAATAATAATCCAAATAAACCAGAAAAACCAAACAAACTACCCGATCCCAATAATCCTAATGGAAATAATGAAACAGGATGAAAAAAGTTTTTTAAAAAACCAGTTAATTTATTTTTTATGACTTTGATTAGTTGTGGGATAGTTGGTGGTTTTATAATAAAATAAAAGCGATAAAGAAGACAAAAAACAGATAAAATAGGTAAAAAGTTTAAAAAAATAAAAGCGATAAAGAAGACAAAAAACAGATAAAATATTGGTTTATTTTTTCTTTATTCAAATACCCTTATTACGCGTTTTAAGGGTTAAATTAGATATGAAAAGTTATTTTATTAAGAAATTTTATATAATATTATATATATAATTTATTTAATAAATAAAATAAATAGTTTTTAAAACGGCATTTTAAATGCCGTTTTTTATTTTAAAGAAAGAGGTGTAGAAGATGAAAAATATAATACCAAAAAAACTAAAAGACGCCAAATATCGATTTTGAAGCAATATAACAATAACAGATGTTTTGATAATTGCTGTTTGAGTTGGATTAACAATTATGTTTATATTTGGTTTTCAATGAAAAATATGAATAAAATTATTATCATCATCAATCATGATTTTAATTAGTCTACCACTAATTATTATAAATAAAAAGACTAATTTAAAAGGATGACAATGCTTATATTATAAAATAAATTTCCTATTTAGTTATAAGAAATATAGTAAAAACAAAACTAGTTTACTGGTGCCATATAATAAAGTTATTGATGATAATTATATAGCAACACACGGAATTTTAAAGAATACTTTAAAAAAGACTTTAATTGGAGCAATTAAAATAAAGGGATTCGATATCACTTTATTAAGTGGCGAAGAGCAAATATTAAGATTACGAGACTTGCAAGATGTTTTTAAATTTGCTAATTTTCCAATAACTTTTTTAAAGTTAGAATTATCATTAAATTTTGATGACAACATTAAATATTTACAAAAACAAATTAATAAAACACAAATTCGCTATAAAAACAATGAAATTAGTTTTAATCAATTTGTAAAAATTACAAAACAAATTAAAAATAATATTGCTTTTTTAAAAAAAGAATTAATTAAAATAAACGATGAAATTAAAACTGAAAAATGTTTTTTTATTTTTGTATATGGAAATAGTCAAAAAGATTTAAGTGAAAAAATATTATTTTTAGAAGATAAATTATATAAAGGAAAAATTAATTGCAATACTTTATCTAATTACGAAATAACAAAAATCTTAAAATTAATGTGAAATCCGTATGAAAAACCATTAAATAAAACAGATTTTAATAAAAATAAAGATAATTTAGCAAAATTATTGCAATTTAACTACCTAAATATTAAAAAAAATTATTTTATAGCAAATGATTTATATTATTCAATTAATACTATTCAGGACTACCCTTTATTTATTAATGATTTATGATAGGCATGTTTATTTTCAAATGAGCAAACTATTATTTGAAATATAAATCCTTTAAATTATGATGAAACAAAAAAAGCAATCAACAGTGCCATTCAAACAACCCAAACAAGACAAGTAATGACAAAATCATATGTTAATACAAATGAAAATAACTATGAATTAGAAACATACTACCATTTAATTGATGAGGTTAATGGTGGTGGTGAATTATTAAAAAATGTTAATATTTTATTTTTAAATTATGGAACAAATAAAAAAACATTACTACAAGCACAAACACGATTAACAAAAGCATTAAAAGAAATGGATATTAAACTTAATCCATTGTGATATCAACAATTTAATGGTTTAAAAGGTTTTATACCATATAATAATAAGGTCATAATAAAAAAATATGGTCGAGAAATGCCAACAAGTACCTTAGCAGCATCATTTCCATTTATTGATAGTGGCTTATATGATAAACAAGGAATGTACTTAGGAACAAATAATATGGGAAATGTTGTATTGTGAGATCAATTTAAAATTACAAGTAAAAGAACAAACCATAATATGTTTATTCTTGGTTCATCAGGAATGGGAAAAACATATTTGTTAAAAAAAATAATAAATTATCATATTCAGATGGGGCGGAAAGTGATTGTTATTGACCCTGAAAGAGAATACCAAGAATTATGCAAATATTATGATGGAAATTGAATTGATGCAGGAGATGCTTCGATAGGAAAAATAAATCCCCTGCAAATTTTAGATAATAACTTTATTGATGAATTAGAAAATACCAATTCATCGCCCCTATCCAATCATTTACGATTTTTAGAACAATGATTCAAAATGCTTTATCCTGATTTTAACGGGCGAGAAATTAATTTATTAACAAAATATTTGAAATTATTATATCATCAATTTAAAATTACAAATAATATTGACATTAATAAAATTAATAATAAGGATTTTCCAAATATGAATGATTTTTATTATTTATTAGAAAAAGAATATAAAAACAATAAAAATCAACTTTTAAAAGAATTTATGGATTTAATAGCAACTGATTTTTTAAATGATGGAAAATATCAAGCACTTTGAAATGGTCACACAACAATAAAATTTAATAACAAATTTATTGTTTATGATGTTTATAATTTGTTTGATTTAGATGACAAAAAAACAAACGCAGCACAATTAATTTTAATGCTAAATATTATTAAAAAAGAAATAAAAGAAAATCGTTTTAAAGATAATAATCAAGTTGTAATAATTGTTGATGAGGCTCATTTAGCAATCGATAAAGATAATCCAGTTGCCTTAAATTTTATGTATCAAATGACAAAGCGAATTTGGAAATATAATGGTGCTTTGGTTGTGGCAACACAAAACATTGCTGATTTTGTAGAAAATGAAACCGTTTTAAAGAAAAACACAGCAATTATTAATAATAGTCAATATTCATTTATTATGGGCTTAAAACCTAACGACTTAGAAAAAGTTATTAATTTATATAAAAGTTATGGCGGATTAACATCAGCAGAACAAGATTATATTGCTCGCATTGTAAAAGGACAAGGACTATTTTTTGTTTCTGGATTTGAAAGATACCGGATTGAAATTCAAGCAAACAAAAAAGAAAAAGCAGGATTTGGAAAAAAAGATAATTAAAAAAAACAAGTCAATTTACTTGTTTTTTTTAATTTTTATGAAGAATTTTGTTAAATTTTTACTTTTTTTATTAAAAAACAACAAAAAAATTAAAAAAAGGAGGATAAAAATGTTAAAAACAAATTTAGGAAAATTAATAAATGGTGACGCATTAACTTTTATTAAAAGTTTAGAAAATGATAGCGTTGATTTAATATTGACTGATCCACCCTATTTATATAATTTACCAAAAAGAAAAAACGAGCAAATAAATAAAAATAATATATCAAAAAGTATAAATAAATATATTAATGCTATCTATGATAATAATTTGCATAATTCATTTGATATAAATAATTATTTAGATGATTTTTATCGAATTTCAAAAACTAAATTTATGTTAATTTGAATGAATAGATGACAAATTAAAGATTATTTAGATTGAGTTTATAAAAATAATATGAATTTTGATTTTTATTTTTGAGAAAAAACAAACCCAATGCCAACTAATAATTTTATTTTGCAAGATAAAGAATATTGTATGATTATTTACTCTAAAAAACACCAAATTCCAAATTATCAAAATAACTATGAAAATAAAAAAACAATATTTAAAAACCCAATAGGTTCAGCTTATAAAATAACAGAACACCCAACAGAAAAACCACAAAATATATTTTACGATTTAATTCAAAAATATAATAGTAAAGAAAATGATTTAATTTTAGATTGTTTTATGGGAAGTGGTACAACCGCATATGCTTGTGAACAGTTAAAACGAAAGTGATTGGGTTGTGAAATAAATAATGAATATTACAAAATAATTAAAAAAAGATTAAAAGATATTCAGTTTAAATTTGAATTTTTAAGAGAAGGGAAAGAAAAAATGAATATTGCTTCAATTTTGGCTAAGTTAGAAAAAATAGAATTAGAACAACAAAAACAAAAACTTTATTTAATTGCATTATCTAATTGTGGTTTGTCTGACTTACAAAAAACAGAATTATTAAACAACATTAATTTAATTGATGAAGAATATAAACAAAAACAAAAAGATAAACAACAAGCTAAAAAATTAGGGCTTAGTTATGCTAAATATAAAAAAATGAAAAAACAATAATTATTTTTTATTAATTAAAAACATAAATTATATAGCAGTTTTAATTGCGATGATGGTTGTATTATCGCAAACTATGCGAATCCAAATTATTCCAAGAACATCAATTCCATTATTTTTAATCCCCATTTTTATAGGCGGATTTATTTTAAATTGATATTGGTGTTTGCTAATTGGAATTATGGGGCATTTTCTATCAGATTTAACATTATGAGGTTTTTCTGTGGGATCATTATGTTGAAATATTGGGACAGGTTTATTAGCAGTTTTAATTAAACTAATTAATTGAATAAAAATAAATCATAGTATTAAAATTATTCTTATTTTATTATCAAACATAATTATTTATCTTCCGATTGATTTTGTTCTTTTTTGATTAAATCTTGGAGTTTTAAGTATAGAACAAATAATTATCGGAATATTAATTACGAACACAATATGTTTACCAATTTTCTATTTATTAAGTATCAAAATAATAAAAAAAATTAACCAAGGAAATTTAAGGTGGTAAATATGAAAAAGAAATATTGTCTTAAAAAAAGATATTGAGGTTATTGCTTTAAATGTGATAAACAAAATAAATATATCCTTACACACAATGAAATTACTGATGAACATTGAGCATTAAATACTAAAAAGAATTAGGAGGGATTACTATATGAAATGTCAAAGAATTAATTGTAATAATAAAAATGCTTATTGTGGAAATAGTTATATTGAAAAAATTGGTGATAAATTAGAGTGAAATTTAGGTTATAAAAAAGAAATTATATTATGTGAAGAACATTGATTACAAAATTATCAATTAGAAAATTTAATTATAAATAAAAAAAATTATGAGGAATTAAATTATGACTAAAAAATACTTATTAATTATTAAAAATGAATATTATACTACACATGCGTTTTATACATTAGAAGAAGCAAAAGTACGAGAAAAAATTGAAAATAATAATTATGGCTTATCAACGGCAATTATTGATTTAAAAGATATTGAATGAAAAAGGTAAATAATATGAAAAAATATGTTGCTAAAAAAGATATTGATAATTATTTAGATAAAAAATTAGAAGAAGCAAAAATTAAAACCAGTCAAACTGACATTGATACTATTTGAGAAAAAAGTGACGAAGATAATTAAAAAAGCAATAGATGAAGTTGTAAATAATCCATTGTGAAATAAACTATTTAAGAATTTATCAAAAAATGATTAAAGAAGATAAATAATATGAATTTGTATATTGTAAAATGAAATTCGCTTTTCCAAAACTCTTATTAATTAGATAATAGCATCATATAAAAATAATTGCAACTATTTTTGTGTTATTTTTTTAATTTGTTTTTATTTTAGCACAACGAAAAATAATTTATTAAGTTTTTCAATAAATTTACTTAGTAATTAATGTCATAAATTCAAATGCTTTTTTAGAGGATATTCAATTAAGACACGGTCGTAATTTGTTATTAACAGTTTTTATTATTCAATTTAATTGTTTATTATCAACTTTATTAAAATCTGTTCCTTGAGGTAATCAATGCCTAATATCTCTATTTATTCTTTCAACATGATGTTTTTGTTTTGGTGCACCATGGTCACAAAAATAAACATTAGAACCAGTA
This sequence comes from Spiroplasma sp. ChiS, assembly GCF_002968355.1. Lineage (NCBI taxonomy): Bacteria > Bacillati > Mycoplasmatota > Mollicutes > Entomoplasmatales > Spiroplasmataceae > Spiroplasma > Spiroplasma sp. ChiS. Next base: position 12,084 of record NZ_PUUH01000149.1, read on the forward strand.
ATTTTTTCAATTTCTTTTCAATTACTAAATTCTTTACCCTGATCTGTAATAATGCCTTTAATACAATTTTTAAATAATCTATTCTCAAAAATATTTTTAATCGTTTTAACAACTTCTTCGGCTGTTTGTTCTCTTAATTTTTTAGCAATAGTAAATTTAGTTAATTCTTCTGTAAAAGTAAGAACAGCAGATTTATGGTCAGATCCAACAATACAATCCATTTGAAATCAACCAAATTCATATCTATCATGCTTTGCTTCTTCAATAGTTTTGTAATTTGATAATTTACCTCGATTATCAGTACTATTTTTTGTTTTTCGCTTCTTTCCCTTAAAATAAAGATATTTTTTATCCATATTAAATAATCCTAAATAAATATATTTATAAAGTGTTTTAAAACACATTGGAAATTTTTCGCCAAATTCAATTTCATAAATTTTACAAATTGTTTCAGGTGTATTATGTAAAATATTAAAATTTTTGTTTAATCACTTAATCTGTTTAACTGTTAAAGTAATATGTTTTTTAGAATTTTTTCTATTTTTAAGATACTGTTTTTGTGATTTTAAAGGATCATATTCTTTAAATTTTTTAAGTTCACGCCGAATTGTTTTCTTATCTCTTCCCATAAACCGTGCTATCTTTGAGTAATTAATTTTACCATTTTTCTTTTTATATAATTCTGATCTAGATAATTCCTTTAATATAATTTTTTCATTAATACTTAAATGTTTAAATTTTCTCATATCCAAAAGCTCTCTTTCCGAAAATAGTTTTAGCATAAAAAATAAAAAATTTTAGAAATTTATTGACATTTTTATATAAAGTGTTATATTTAAAGTATATTTATAAAAGTTTAATAGATTTTCCAAAGCTCTAAAAACTTGTTTATAAATTACAAAATTAAGACTTGAAAAAGTCTTTTTTTAATTGTAAAATAAACATAATAAAAATAATATTAAGTTCTTTAATACATTTTGATACGTTTTTAGTTCTTGATAAGTTTTTTTCTACTCTTTTATTTAACCATATTGTTTAAATAATAGCAATTTTAATATGCAAAAAAAGTAAAAAGCACCAAATTAAGCAATAAAAGAGCATATTTATACTACTTAAAACTACCATTTGATAATTGACAAGATGAAGTTGATACAAAATCCGCTTATTTTATTAAAAATACAATAAATCAATTAGAAATAGAATTGGAATTGGCTTTATTAAATGACAAATATGGCGGGGGGGAAGAAAATATATGTTGAGAAATATGTTAAAGATACAAATATAAATAATGCTAATATTGTTATTAATTTTGATAATGTTGATTTACATTACAAATATAAATAATGCTAATATTGTTATTAATTTTGATAATGTTGATTTACATAAAATAAATGAGGTGATTAAAGATGCTTAAACATTTTTTACATTTAGATGAAATACCAAGATGATTTTATCAACAAAATATTCCTAATGCACTAGTGCTAAAACTTTTATGATAAAAGATAATGTAGTTGGCAAATGCTGTGCTATATCGTGCTAAAACTTTTATGATAAAAGATAATGTAGTTGGCAAATGCTGTGC
>NZ_PUUH01000150.1:0-1144 GCF_002968355.1 Spiroplasma sp. ChiS
ATTAAACAATAAATAAACAATAGATAAACATTAAATATAACAATGTTTATTACAAATTTTAAGGAGTGTGATTAATTATCAATAGATAAACATTAAATATAACAATGTTTATTACAAATTTTAAGGAGTGTGATTAATTATGTTAGGAATTTGAATATTTTTTATTAAACGTAAATGTCAAATTTGTCATTCTATTTTGAATAAAAAAATTGTTGATAGTTTGTATTTTAAGTTAAATGTTTGTTCAATGCAGTGTAACCGAAAGCGAGTTGATTTGAGTAATGTATCAGAAACCAAGTTATAAGAAGAATATTAACATAGAAAATTACTTTATTCAAAGAGAATTTATAGTTTTTAGAACAGATAAAGCTTCATTTATAAATTTACCCAATCATAATCGTCATATTGGTTTTTGATTGAGTAATAAGTTTATTTATCAGAGTGAAAAAAATTGTAATCAAGTAGCAATCGGTTTAATTTATGATAATTATTATTCTATTGTAAAATATGATGAAAATTTAAAGCGTAATATTTGAAAGAGTTTAACTGGAACGGAATTAATTAATTTATATAATCAATATAAAAAAAATTACTCTATTAATATGAAAAAAKCATTATTTTCAAGTGAACCTAAAAAAGTAAAAGCAAATAAAAATAATTTAACAAATTTAAGTGTTGAWAAAAAAGAACAATTAATTAAAGACTTAAAAAGTTTAAATTAAAATATTCCCAAAAAAGTTTTAAATAATATACAAAGTTTTAAGATTATATATTAAATAGASATAACATATAAAGCTCACTGCATATTTTAAAACACAATAGTATAGTGCCTGCGATCACCTTTAAAGTGAAGCGAAAGGCAAAGGGTGAAAAAATGTTTAAAACAAATTTAGGAAAATTAATAAATGGAGATGCTTTGGAATTTATAAAGACATTAGAAAACGATAGCGTTGATTTAATATTAACTGATCCGCCCTATTTATATAATTTATCAAAAAGAGAAAACGAACAAATAAATGAAAAAAGCAATATAACCAAAAGCATAAATAAATATATTAATGCTATCTATGATAATAATTTACATAATTCATTTGATATAAATACTTATTTAGATGAGTTTTATCGAATTTCAAAAAATAAATTT
>NZ_PUUH01000151.1:0-1132 GCF_002968355.1 Spiroplasma sp. ChiS
TTTTAAATTTAACAATTCTTCAATTATCCTTTTCATTTAAATTTAACAATTCTTCAATTATCCTTTTCATTACTACGCCATACTACATAATATCATTTATTATCAACTGTATTAAATGGTTTTTCTTGTGGTGCTATTCATTCTAAATTATTTTTAATATTTTCATCAGCTGTATCTATTTTATTCTTTTCTTTTAGTTCTTTTAATTCTTCGGATGTATATTCTTGTGGTGCATTACAAGCAACTACATTTGTTGTGCTTGTTCCTAGTAAACTAATTGCACCTATTATACTTAATAATCTTTTCATTTCTATTCTCCTTCTTTATTTATTAGTTAAATTATATAATAAAAATAAAAAAAGAGATATTAAATCTCTTTTTTATATTTACTTTTTATTAAATGGCGGAACAGGAGAGATTTGAACTCTCACATCGGTTACCCGACCTAACATCTTAGCAGGATGTCCTCTTGTCCAATTTGAGTACTGTTCCATATAGAAATACTAAAATCATTGATGAGATAAACCCAAGGTGTCTTATTTTTCATTGATGAGATAAACCCAAGGTTCACCATTATGATTTGACAGTTAGTGAAATAAAGGGTCATGCAGAACATAGATGAGAAGATTATACAGGAATAAAATATTTTAAATCTGTTTATCGTTGAAATTTAGATACACAAGAACCTGATTTAGTTGTTGATAATGAGGGTAATATAAAAGTTAATGAAGAATAAAAAAGAGATTTAATAATCTCTTTTTGTTTTTTTAATTTGGTTTAATTGTAATTTTAATAGGATTATCACTAGTATTTCCCATATTTAATACAAAATCATTTAAGTCTATTGTTATATCTTTATCATTACCAAAATATTTTCAATGAGTTATTATTTGTCCTAATAGTTTAGCAAATAATACTTTTACAAATATAATTTTTAATTTCATATCATTTGTATAATATGCTTGTAAATATGTTTCTTTAATTTTATCATTATCGTTATTAGATAATTTTGTTATTTGTAATAAGAATTTAATTATTACTCTATTTTGATAGGCAAAATAGGTATTTGGATAATCTCCACTTGGTAAACCATTAGTTTTACCAGTCTTAAATGTTTGAATATCATTAGTTA
>NZ_PUUH01000152.1:0-1131 GCF_002968355.1 Spiroplasma sp. ChiS
ATCGTTATCCTTTAGATGAAGAATTAGGATTAAAAAAATATGAAAGAATTGAAAAAAATTTAAAAGATAAATATATTTCTTTTATGGGTGATGGAAAACGATATAAAGATATTATGCACACAACAGAAAATGCTAATATCAGTGAAAAAATAATATCTAATATTTTTAAAAAATCTGATTTAGAAAAAGTTGACTATATTAGCAACAAAAATAAGAATAAAATTAAATTATGCACACAACAGAAAATGCTAATATCAGTGAAAAAATAATATCTAATATTTTTAAAAAATCTGATTTAGAAAAAGTTGACTATATTAGCAACAAAAATAAGAATAAAATTAAAATTCCAAATAATGTTTTATATATTCAAATTGACTGTGCTTTTGTTCCTATGCGAGAAAATAAAAAAAGAATTGAAAAGAAAATATTTTTTTCAACTATGCATATTGGTATTGATGACGAAAAATCAACTGAAACAAGAAAAGTAATTAAAAAGAAAAAAGGTGTTTTTCAAATAATGGATAAAAATACTAATAAAAATGAAAAATCTAGTTTTAATAGTTTTATTGACAAAATTTTTAAACTAATGGATACTTATGATATTAATGAAAATACTATAATATTAGTATTAAGTGATGGCGAAAAACAAATTAAAAAAATTTACAAAGCAATAAAAACAAAATATAAAAATAACACTGTATCATATAGTTTGGATAAATTTCATTTAGTAAAAAGATTTAAAGATTTATTTTCATATAGAAATAGAAACAAAATTCATAGATTAAAATATAAATTAGCAAAAATATATTTTTTTACTGGAAATTATGAAGCATTATTAGATTTTTTAATTTGTCATTTATCCTATTTTATTGATAACAAAAAGAAATTTTTATTAGAAACTATTGAATTAATTAAAAATAATAAAGATGGTATTGAAAATCAAGCATTAGAATATAATATTGGTTGCCATGTTGAAGGTGATGTTTCACATTATATTAAGGCTGTTAAGGGGCGATGTGCAAAAATATATTGTAAAGAAACATTTAATAATATGTTAATTGCTTCAATGTTAAGACTTAATAGCAGAATTAATGAAGTTAAAATTAATAAAAATAAAGAAAAAATTGAATT
>NZ_PUUH01000153.1:0-1126 GCF_002968355.1 Spiroplasma sp. ChiS
GGAGATGCTTTGGAATTTATAAAGACATTAGAAAACGATAGCGTTGATTTAATATTAACTGGAGATGCTTTGGAATTTATAAAGACATTAGAAAACGATAGCGTTGATTTAATATTAACTGATCCGCCCTATTTATATAATTTATCAAAAAGAGAAAACGAACAAATAAATGAAAAAAGCAATATAACCAAAAGCATAAATAAATATATTAATGCTATCTATGATAATAATTTACATAATTCATTTGATATAAATACTTATTTAGATGAGTTTTATCGAATTTCAAAAAATAAATTTATGTTAATTTGAATGAATAGACAACAAATTATTGATTATTTAGATTGAGTTCGTAAAAAAGAAATGCTTTATGATTTTATTCTTTGAAACAAAACAAATCCAATGCCAACTAATAATCATATTTATCAAGATAAAGAATACTGTATGATAATTTATTCTAAAAAACATCGAATTCCGAATTATAAAAATGATTATGAAAGTGTAGAATAAAGGATGAAGTAGGAAAAAAGCAACTCTTGTTAAAGGGTTGTTTTTTTATTTGAAAAACAATCTAACAATTTAATAGATATTTTGGTGGTCTAACCCAACAGTAATCAGTCTGGAAATAATAGACGCTTTAATAAGCGATAGTGGTGATAAGTGCGGGGTCAACATCAAACCACAATAAAAATAGAGATGGTCACTTTATAAATAAATTTGCGATTAGCATTAGGTTCTTCAAGGTGCGAGTGAATTTATTTTAAAAACTGAACGCTTTGACCTGAAATGGTGCGGATGAAGAAATGTAATTATATGGCGTTTTAACTATACAAACAACTACAAATTGTAGAACATTGTAGTTAATATACCAACAATTACCAAAATTAATAATAAGGAGGTAAAGATGAAAAAGAATAGTTGTCTTAAAAAAAGATATTGAGGTTATTGCTTTAAATGTGATAAACAAAATAAATATATCCCTACACACAATGAAATTACTGATGAACATTGAGCATTAGGTAAAAAAAATAGGAGGAATTAAATTATGGAAAAAAGATATTTATTAATAACAAATAGTTCATTTACTGGAATAGATACTGAATTATTTTATACATTAGAAGAAGCAAAA
>NZ_PUUH01000154.1:0-1122 GCF_002968355.1 Spiroplasma sp. ChiS
GCGTGATTTAAAGAATGGCGAAATTGTTAATAAAAAAGAATATTATTGGTCGGAAATCACAAAGTTAAGTGTTAAAGAACGATTAAAATTGTTTGATATTGATATTTTGAAAAAGAATTTAAAACCTAAAAAAGAGAAAGGAAATAGTAAAGATGATTAATTTATTAGTTGAAAATAATAATAGTAATTGAGACAAGATTTTTAGTTTTGTTTTTGATATATTTTTGTTTATTTTTGATGTAATTTGAAATACAAAATTACCGATGACAAATACATCGATTGCTTATTTTTTAGTCTTTTTTATGGTTATTAAATTATCTATTTATGCAATTCACGGTACATCAACACAATATAATAATTTAGGTTCGACAGTTAATAATGGTGTTYCGCAAGTATATTCGTCAACTGTACGAAAAGGTATTAATGTTGGTAAAAATGTTTATCAGAATAGTAATAAGCAGCAAGTTAAAAAAGAACTTAAACGACAAAGTATTAGATATCAAGCGAAAAATATTAGAAGTACTAAATTTAAAGGAGATAAAAAGTAATGATTAAATTAGTTTTATTGGTGGCGGCGATTGCGATATTTGGTACTGGTTTTATTACTGTTATTGTTAATCAATTTACATCAGCAAAAAATATTATTATGGATTTATATAATTCTGATACTTGGTTGTTTTGATTATTTGGGAGAATGGCAGTTTTGTTTAGTCATCCGTTAATGTTAACAATATCGAGTTTATATATTGTTGGGTTTATTGTTTCAAAAACATTGTATAGTTAGGAGTTGAGTTTATGAAAATTAAAATTTTAAAGTTTTTAAAAGAAAAATGATGAGAAATATTAGTATATATTTTAGTTGTTGGTTTTGGTTTTGCTTTATTTATTGGATCAATTTACGATAAATGAGATAAATTAATTAATGAGTTTGGTATTTTATTCTGATATATGTTAGTTGCAAATTTGTATTTTTGATTTGAATTAGTTTKATGTATTTTATTTATAATTAATTTTAAAAAGAAGAAAGGTGGTAAAGAATAATGCGTAAGTCATTATCTTTATTTGCCATATTTATTTTAACTTTTTTGGGTTTGGTTATTCCATTTATTACTTTAACGGCGT
>NZ_PUUH01000155.1:0-1118 GCF_002968355.1 Spiroplasma sp. ChiS
CATTTTATTTTTTCTCCTTTTTTATTTTTCACAAATAACACAAATAGCAATTATATTTATGTAATTTTGTAAAAAAGCATAATTTTATATTTTTACATTTTAAAAAATGATTACGATATTTATTACATTTTTTCATTATATTTTTTTCTTTCTAAAATTAGATCTAACTTATCATCTTTACAAATAACTAAATTATTTTCACCATAATTTTTTTTAAAATATTCTCATTCCCAAGTTGAATTAATATTGACATCTTCAACATCAATACCAGTTATATATTCACCAAGAGGAGTTTTACATGGTCGTTTACCTTTTTCAGAACGATAACATAAAATATATTTATTAGTTTCCATATTTAATCTCATAAAATCGCATCATCATTATTTTCAAATGATTTATTTGCTTCTATTTCTTCTAAACGAATATTTCTTGTTGCTGATTGGGTCTGATTTATTTTTGTGGGTGTTATGGGCGGTGTGCTATTTTTTAAATTATTATTAGTTTGTAAAAATTGACAACTATAAACTCTTACCGTTCACTGTGTTTTATTTTCTTTGTCTTTAAAAGATTGTAAAATACCTGTAATTGCAATTTGACTACCTTTTTGACAATATTGCTGTAATACACTTGCTTGTTTATTTCAAACTTGACAAGGAATAAAATCAGTTTCTTTTTGGGTTGAATGTGGTCTTGTTACTGCTAATTGAAACATGGCATATTCTTTACCATTTTGTGTTCTTTTAATTTCAATATCTTTTGTTGTTCTACCAATGGCAATAAATTGATTCATACTAATATTCCTTTCTAGTGTTTTGGTTTTTTATTTTCTTTGTTGCATTTAAAGCAATAACCTCAATATTTTAATTTGGGACAATATTTTTTAATTTTCATAGTTTCTTTTCTCCTTATTAGAATTATTTTTTAAAAATGTATGCATTATTTCTTGTCATTCTAACTTTAATTGATTGGTAATATTGAAACGATTTATATTAACGCCATTTTCGTTAATTATTCAAATTTCACCAATATTACTAGTAAAAATATTATTTTTTTCAAGTAAATAATTATATGCTGTAATTTGTATTTTTGCTTTATTAATTTTTTCAGCATTAAAGTAT
>NZ_PUUH01000156.1:0-1117 GCF_002968355.1 Spiroplasma sp. ChiS
TATTAGAATTAAATAAAGAATATTAGAATTAAATAAAGAAATAAATCGTTATAGTACTAATTTTTATAATACAAAAGATGCTAAATTAAATAATCATAAACAATATATAGATAATAAAAATTGATTAACACAACAAAAACAATATGCTACTAATTTAAAATTAGGTTATCAAAAATTACATACTAAAATAATATCAAAACCAAAAACAATTAATCTTTATAATGAAATTAAAAAAGGATTTAATATAATTAAAAACCCAATAAATACAACAAAAAATAAAATAAAATTTTTAGTAGCAGTAGGAACGGTAATTTCCATTCCTGGCGTTTGTCCAGTTAATCAATTTGTACCATTTAAACTATATGACAGTTCAACATCTTTACTAAAATCACCTTCATCTCTATCATTAAATATTGAATGATCATAATCTAAAATATTAACAATATAATCTGAAGTTGTTAAACCAGCATTAATTTTTTGAATTGCTTTAATATTTTTTGAATTGCTTTAATAAAACCAGTATTCATTTCAGTAATTACATCTGCTTTTTTAGTTAAATCAGGAACATCACTATATCAAGGTGTTGTTAAAGTCCCAATATTATCTTTATTAAATTGCTTAATATTTATTTAATTTACTTTTTGTACTTTATAATACTGAACTTGTGAAACACCAGTTGCATTTTTTTGACCAGCAATATAAATATCAACATAAATATCTGTTGTAGTAATATCATAAGTTGATGGTGAACCTTGATAATATAACGGTCATCAAACATAATCATCTGCTGTTAAACTTGCATCAACCGCTTTCATTTAAAAGTGGTCTTTATCATTTAAAAGTGGTCTTAAATCTTCACTTGCTACTTTTTGCGGTACAATAATTCCTTTAATTATTTCATCATCTGTTAAACTATCAACATTTTTAATTTTATCGTGAATATCTATGGCGCTACTTACTTTGAATAAATTAAAGAAACTGTTCCACTATATTTATTTGGATTGCCAGTTGCTAATGCGCCAGTAGATGTAATATTAGAGAATGTTGCATCTCCAGTTTGATAATTAGTATTTTTTGTCTTAATAGCAGTTTCTAATTCTGCTGTTGTTGGTGTATC
>NZ_PUUH01000157.1:0-1111 GCF_002968355.1 Spiroplasma sp. ChiS
ACTATATTGAAAAATTAATTATACTATATTGAAAAATTAATTATGGAAAAGAATTTGGAGGAATTAGAAAATGAAAACATTACAAGATTTAATTAAAGATTTAACAGGAATAACTGTTGAACAAGAAAAAATCAATGAATATTTAGCAAGTGAAAAATTAGATTTACAAGGTGCTAATTTAGAATATGCTTGTTTACGAGATGCTAATTTATCTTATACTGATTTACGAGGTGTTAATTTATCTTGTGCTGATTTAGAAGGTATTAAAATCACTAAGCAACAATTAGAACAATTAACTGTTATTGAGGAGAATGAATAATGTTAGAAAAATTAAAAGATTGAATTGAAATATATAATAATAATAATTTAAAAATTGAAGTTAAAAGTATACAATCAATTATTTTTAAAGGAAAAATAAAAGACTTTAAAGGTTATGAAATTTTTAAGGATTGTAAAATTATTCATAAATCAGTAAATGCTAATTTTAATTATTATTACATAAATACATCAACTTTGACTAAGCAACAATTAGAACAATTAACTGTTATTGAGGAGRATGAATAATGGATATAACAGAAACAATTAAATTTAACAAACTACAAGAAGAAAATGAAGCACTTAAAGAACAATTAGAAATGGCACATTATTTTAATCAAAATTTAGGTAAAGAACTTGCTGAATTAAAACAACAAATATTATATAAAGAAGATTTTTGATTTCAATCATATTGTATAAATTGTGAAAAAGTTGACAAATGTATATTATCAAGTTGTTCAGAAAATACTTGAAGAAACAACTATGTTTTAAAAGATAATTATGTTTTAAAACATAATCCTAAATATGACAAATTACCTAGTAAGGAGGGTGAATAATGAATGATATTGTAAAAAATAGAGTAAATAGTATTACATTTCAATTTCCTTTAAACGGAGAGAATTTTAAAAATGAAAGTATTTTAGCATATAATGTTCAAAAATTTAAAGAAGAAAATAAACAAGAATTAACTGAATATATTTTTAGACATATTAATCATTATGCATTAAATGGTTATCAAGATGTACATTTAAAAGATATTCCAAGTGCTATTACTAAAAATAATTTTGTTTTTAAA
>NZ_PUUH01000158.1:0-1110 GCF_002968355.1 Spiroplasma sp. ChiS
ATTGATTTAGATGAAAAAGAAATTAAAGAAGATGGTAATTTTGAAATTGATTTAGATGAAAAAGAAATTAAAGAAGATGGTAATTTTGAATATATTTCATTTAAAGATATTGATGTCGCCAAAAATAAAGGGCAAATGAGCGATGAACCATTATTAAATAATATAAATACCCCATCTTATCAAGAAATAGCAGACACTAACGATAATGTCGTTAAAGAAGAAGATATCTCAAATGTAGTACCAGCAGTTAATAATGATGAGGAGTGAGCAACTTGATAAAAATAGGTATTGACCCATCAGGTACTGGTACTACTGGTATTGTTATTTATGAAGATAATAAATTARTTAAACAGCATGAATTTAAAAATAAAGATTGAAAAGAACATTTTGAGTTTATAGATGGATTTATACTTGAATATTTATATTCAGATTATTATGTAAAAAATAAAGGTAAAATTTTATCAGACATACGAAATATTGAAGATTGCTTATATACAAATGCTAATGGTTCAAAAGACCGTGATGATTTATTAAGATTACTGGGTGCGATTGAAAATAATTTATTTACTTTTAATTTTATATCACCAAAATATACTAAATCAGTTGTTAAAAATATTGAAAATTTAAGTAAATATAATAATAGTTGCGTATGAAAATATGATAAAGATACTAATTTAACTTATCAATATGGTAAAGGTTGATTTTATAATAATGAAAAAATAAGTAATCATCTCCGCGATGCAATTATTATTGCTAATTATGAGAGGTAATATTATGAAGAAAACATATAATAAAAAACGAAAAGAAAAATATAATCAAAGAAGAAAAATATATTATTCTAGTATGGTTCGTAAAACTGTAAATCTTTACTTAAATAAAGAGCAAGAAAAAATCTGAAATAATTTACCACAAAACTATACTTTTTCTGAAAAAGTAGAATATTTTATTAATTATTATATTGTAAATAACAAATAAAAAATAACCTTAATTGGTTATTTTTTTAAATGCTATTTGTAAGTTTTTCAATCGCTTCTTTTTTAGCATATTCTTTATCATTAATTTTAACTTGTTTTTTGACATTTTTAATTTGTCCAGTTTTAATTGCTAATT
>NZ_PUUH01000159.1:0-1106 GCF_002968355.1 Spiroplasma sp. ChiS
TTCAACAGATACATTAATGATTGTTTTACTTGTATTAGCGGGTTCAGTTGGAACTGGTAGTCTTGGCGTTCTTGGTTTATCTGCTAAAAAAATTAAAAAATATAAAGCAGAAATTAGAGAATTACGAACTGCTGTAATTGCACATGAAAAGCATTTACGCGGTGCTGAAAGTGCAACAGAATTAGCAATTAAAACTGGACAAATTAAAAATGTCAAAAAACAAGTTAAAATTAATGATAAAGAATATGCTAAAAAAGAAGCGATTGAAAAACTTACAAATAGCATTTAAAAAAATAACCAATTAAGGTTATTTTTTATTTGTTTTTAAGATAATTAAATTCTTTTCACCATAAGTACTTTTATAATATTCTCAGTATTCAGTAGATTTAATATTTATATCTTCAACATCAATACCAGTTATATATTCACCAAGAGGAGTTTTACATGGTCGTTTACCTTTTTCAGAACGATAACATAAAATATAATTATTCATTTTTATTATTTCCTTTATTATTTACAATATAGTAATTGATAAAATGCTGTACTCGTTGGTTATGTGTATATAATTCGGGTAATTCATTTCATATTTTTGCTTGTTCTTTATTTAAATAAACATTAATATTTCTAATTATAACTTGATGATTTTTTGATTTCATAATATTACCTCTCATAATTAGCAATAATAATTGCATCGCGGAGATGATTACTTATTTTTTCATTATTATATTTTCAACCTTTACCATATTGATAAGTTAAATTAGTATCTTTATCATATTTTCATAAACAACTATCATTATATTTACTTAAATTTTCCATATTTTTAACAACTGATTTAGTATGGCGTGGTGATACTCAATTAATGTCACCTCAAAACTGTTTTTGTAAAACACCTAATAATCTCAATAAATCATCGCGGTCTTTTGAACCATTAGCACTTGTTGGTAAACAATCTTCAACATTAATAATCTCGCCTGATCGCTGATATTCTCAAATAATCTCAATAATATAATTATCATGATATTTTCAATCTTTATTTGTAAAATCTAGTTTTTTAATTAATTTATTATCTTCATAAATAACAATACCAGTAGTACCAGTACCTGATG
>NZ_PUUH01000160.1:0-1105 GCF_002968355.1 Spiroplasma sp. ChiS
TTGTTTAATTTTTTGATAAATTGATAAACCAAAATAAAGAAAAATTGCTAATACAATAACAACACTAAATATTGTCGTTAATCAAGTTGGCATAATACATCTCCTTTCTAAAAACTAAAAAATTGAAATTTGCAAACTCGCTCCGCTCGTTGTCGCTTCGCTCCATTAAAAACACTACTGAATAAATTATCCGCTAATAAATTACGCGGAATAATTTATTCTTTTACTTTTTAATTTCAATATCTTTTGCAATCTTATTAACAGTATTAATAACATTATCTTTACCATACTTTTTCACTAGCGACCGCAAAATAAAATATTGCTTTGTTTGCATAATTTCAACTCCTCAATTAAAAATATTAAAAAAATTTACTTTCCAAAACTGTAAAAACCAAAAATACAAAATGTATGTGGTTTCTACAATTTTGGTTTTATTCCAATTAGTAAAGTTTTTTCAAAAAAGCTCAATGAAGAAAGATACATAATTAGTAATAATCGTATTTTTGGTGGTAAAAAACAACTACAAAAATTTAATAATTATCATGCTAATTATTTAACAAAAGAAGGTTATGAAATAGAGCCTGGTAAAATTGGAGGTAAAGGTAGTTATAATGCAATGAATTTTCGAGAAGTTAAAGAATTTGAACGAAATAAATTAGAAAATGAAATTAATAATCTATTTGATGAATACAAGTCTAGCAAAGACAATATTAAAGAATTTAGCAAAATTAAAATTATTAGTGATGATTATGATGGTTTAATTTATGAAATTAAACAATATTTAAAATATGAAAATAATTTTACAGATTATGAAATAAACCAATTAACTAAATATTTAGATTTAGCAGAAAAAATGAAATATTACAAAATTATCACGACCATTCTCTATTTGATGAATACAAGTCTAGCAAAGACAATATTAAAGAATTTAGCAAAATTAAAATTATTAGTGATGATTATGATGGTTTAATTTATGAAATTAAACAATATTTAAAATATGAAAATAATTTTACAGATTATGAAATAAACCAATTAACTAAATATTTAGATTTAGCAGAAAAAATGAAATATTACAAAATTATCACGACCATTCCTAGTGCAAAAG
>NZ_PUUH01000161.1:0-1094 GCF_002968355.1 Spiroplasma sp. ChiS
TTGTCAATTTTTACTATCTGCAAAAAGATTGTTTAATTGACTAGCACTATACCCACGGATATTGTCGTGTCCATTTGCTTTCGCTCAGATTTCAAATTGTTTGCCATTATTCGTATTTCAATATTCTTTGATATCTTTTTTATTTTCGTTTATTTGTAAATAAACATTTTCGGTATGACCTAGGTTGTCAGATAGTTCAACAACATATTTACCATTTGTTGTTGCTAACTGCGACCCATCAAGTTTTATCTCGTTTGTTGGGTCAATATTGCTTGGTTGTGATGTTTTTTTTCATTCATCATCACAACCATACACCACCCCAGTTATCACACTGCTTGGTGTTGGTTTAACCATTGTGATAATACTTTCACTACTTACATAGTAAAAAGTGTTAACGGGGTTTATGATATTACTGTCGTCAATTTGACCAAGATAATCTTTCAMTACCGTTGCGGTTGATGATGTTGCTGTTACATCAATCTTTAAGTCAACTATCGTTGCTGAAACAACATTATAAGTTATATCAACCGAACCCGCATAACTTTTACTATCTTTTTTCGCGGTTAAAGTTGCAGAATGATTATCTTTTTTGGTTATTTCAATTTGCGAAAAATCATCAATAACATTGTGGTTTTTTTGATTAACGGCTGCAAAAATAGTGTTATCATTGTTATTGATGATATTACCTAAATCAGTCGTTTTAATTAATTCACTTAAATTTTCTTGCTTACTTGGTGTTGGTGGGTCAATTTTCGCTTGCATTGAGACCGTAATTTCACTCGTATATTGTTTACCATCCAAAGTAAACATTACTTGTAAATTATGGTCGCGGGCTGTCGTTTCGGGTTTAACATTTATTTTTCATTGTTTGCTTGTTTGTGGTTGTTGGACATTATCAAAAATAACTTTATCAATGTTGGGGTTGGCAATATCAATGTTTAACTCCCCATCAACACTAAGCAAGTCGGGGCGAGTTCAAGTTTGGGTTTTGGTGCTATCAACTAAGTTAAACTTACTTTGTTGTTTTATCCAATCTAAAATTGTTGTCGTAAATTTAACTCAATCATTACCACCAAAGTAAACATTACTGTTAT
>NZ_PUUH01000162.1:0-1061 GCF_002968355.1 Spiroplasma sp. ChiS
TTCAACAGATACATTAATGATTGTTTTACTTCAACAGATACATTAATGATTGTTTTACTTGTATTAGCGGGTTCAGTTGGAACTGGTAGTCTTGGCGTTCTTGGTTTATCTGCTAAAAAAATTAAAAAATATAAAGCAGAAATTAGAGAATTACGAACTGCTGTAATTGCACATGAAAAGCATTTACGCGGTGCTGAAAGTGCAACAGAATTAGCAATTAAAACTGGACAAATTAAAAATGTCAAAAAACAAGTTAAAATTAATGATAAAGAATATGCTAAAAAAGAAGCGATTGAAAAACTTACAAATAGCATTTAAAAAAATAACCTTAATTGGTTATTTTTTATTTGTTTTTAAGATAATTAAATTCTTTTCACCATATTTATTGATTAAATATTCTCAGTYTCAGGTTGAATTGATATTTACATCTTCAACATCAATACCAGTTATATATTCACCAAGAGGAGTTTTACATGGTCGTTTACCTTGTTCTGAATGATAACACAAAATATATTTATTCATTATTATATCTCCCATCTTTTATTGCATTTCTTTTTATAACAACACTTTAATCTTTTATGCTTATAAGACTTTCTTTTATTTACTTTCATCTTCTTTATTATTTACAATATAGTAATTAATAAAGTGCTGTACTCTTTGGTTGTGTGTATATAATTCAGGTAATTCATTTCATATTTTTGCTTGTTCTTTATTTAAGTAAACATTAATATTTCTAATTACAATTTGATGATTTTTTGTTTTCATAATATTACCTCTCATAATTAGCAATAATAATTGCATCGCGGAGATGATTACTTATTTTTTCATTATTATAAAATCAACCTTTACCATATTGATAAGTTAAATTAGTATCTTTATCATATTTTCATAAACAACTATCATTATATTTACTTAAATTTTCCATATTTTTAACAACTGATTTAGTATGTCGTGGGGATACTCAGTTAGATACTCAATTAATAATAGTATAATGTTTCTTTTTAATTTCAATAGCTTCAATAGCACCTAGTAATCGCAATAAATCATCACGGTCTTTTGAA
>NZ_PUUH01000163.1:0-11882 GCF_002968355.1 Spiroplasma sp. ChiS
GTTAATATTAAATTGTCTTGGTCTAACTCATGGATAAAAGTTTATCGTTGAAATGGAGAAGAAAATAAATCTCCTAGTTTAGATATTGATAAAGATGGAAATGTAATTGTTAAAGAATAACAAAAAGACATTTTTTTTATTTTTTTAGAGTAATTTTAGTAGTGGCATTTGTAGCCATAGATAAATAACCTCAAATATCACCAAACAATGTTATTTCCCTATCTTTAAAAAATATTTTTAATATGATATTAATAATACTTAATTTGATATTTGATAAGTTTTATTATTTTATCATAATTTGAAAGCGAGGATATCTAAAAAATGCAAGACTTTACTAAAATTAATAATAAAAAACGAATTACTAGTTATGAACATTTAAATAAAAAATATGACTTAAATTTTAGTGACTATAATTTTGGTTTTGACTGAGAAGTATTTAAAGACTTTTTCGGGGATAGTTATTCCCGTTATATAATATTTTCTAAAAATTATTTGTTTTAACAACGATTGGTTTATAATTTTCTTATTTTAACTTTCCCAAGTTTTTGCAAGTGTTGTTTTAACCCATGATGTCATCAAAAATGACAAGCATCAGTTATCACAATAATTGTCACAGGAATCATTGCCATTGCTAAACAAGCAGGGATAAAATATCAATTATTTAAATTATAAACTTCTAAATCATTTAAATTTAATACTTTATTATTAATTCAAGGAATAAACAAAATAATAATATTTAATAAAACTGCTCCTATTGCGGCATAAATTAATGGGCGATTAATAATTGGGGTAAAGCGTTTTTTTATTTTTCAATTTGTTAAAGTAACAGTATTAACAAACATACTTGGTGCACAAGTTAAAGCAATAAAAATCCCTGTCCGTCCAAAATCAGAAATTTGTAATTTCATTTCAATTGTAATATTTGGATAACTACTTCGTAAAAAATCAAAAACTGTTTGATAACCATAGGCTTCGTATGCCTGAGCAGGAACGAAACTCATTCCAAAATAATAAGCTCCAATACAAACACTCGTTGTTAGAATAGTAATCCGAATCATTGGTCCTCAAATATTTCGAAATAAGGGATTTTTCCCTTGAACTAGTTTAATTGTCATTAATGTGTCATCATTATCCGCCATTCCAATACAAATTGCTAAAATTGATTCAATAACTAAATTCATTCATAAAATATCAGTTGCTTCTACTGGTGAAACATGATTAATTAAGGATAAAATAAAAATTGATAAAACATTTGCTAAATTAACCCCAATAACAAAAGTGATTGCCCGTCGGATTTTTTGATAAACATTGCGCCCTTCATTAACTCCTTTAATAATTGTTTCAAAATTATCATCCGTTAAAATAACATCCGCTGCTTGCTTTGCAACATCTGTTCCGGTAATTCCCATTGCTACCCCAATATCCGCTTTTACTAAACTTGGAGCATCATTAACACCATCACCTGTCATTGAAACAAGATAATCTTTCTGTTGTAAAATATTAACAATCCGAACTTTATGTTCAGGATTAACTCGAGCAAACACTTTAATATTATCAACAATTCGAATTAATTGCTCATCCGTCATTTCATTTAATTGTTCAGAAGAAATTACTTCATATTCTGAATAAGCTAAGTCTAACTCCTTAGCAATTGCTAGAGCAGTTGTTGCATGATCACCAGTAATCATAACAACTTTAATTCCAGCAGCGTGTGCTTTTTTCACTGCTTCAATAGCAGATAAACGAACAGGGTCAATCATTCCAACTGCTCCTAAAAAAATTAAATTTTTTTCTAATGCTTCAGGGGCTTGTTCATCATCAAAGTTAGTATTATAAGCAAACGCTAACACCCGTAATGCTTGCGCTGATAAATTATCTGCTAACTTTAATAACAGTGCTTTATCTTGCTTAGTTAATCTTAGAATTTCATTCTGAATCATAATGCGATCACAACGTTCTAATAAACTATCCAATGCTCCTTTTGTAAAAGTTGTACTAACCCCTTCAATAAGATTTAAGGTAGACATTAGTTTCCGTTCAGAATCAAAAGGAACCTCATCAATTCGTTCTCATTTATCACGTGAATCTTGTTCATCATAAGCAAATAATTCAGCATAATCAACTAATGCTAATTCTGTTGGATCACCAATTCGTTCCTTGTCTTCAGTAACACTATCATTACATAAAACTAATGCTTTCAAAAATAAATCCTGGTGCTGATCAAGACCACTATTAATGTATTTATCAGCATTAATTACATAATTATTCATAATTACTTTTTTAACTGTCATTTTATTTTGTGTTAAAGTTCCTGTTTTATCAGTACAAATAACATTGACACTACCCAATGTTTCCATACTAGCAAGTTTCTTAACAATCACATTTTGTTTCGCCATACGTTTGGTTGAAAATGATAAAGTAATAGAAACAACAGCTGCTAATGATTCTGGAATAACCCCAATTGCTAAAGTAATCGCCACCATTAAATAATTGGTTCATCCATTTTTATTACCATTAAAGTATAATGCTAAAAAGATAACAATAGTAATAATAAAACTTAATCCAGCAATTCAATAAGAAAACTTTGTTAGTTTTTTTTCTAAATTTGTGGCAGTTTCTTCTGTTTCATTAATTGTTGTTGCAATTTTTCCAATTTCTGATTGTTGACCAACCTTAATAACTACACCAACTGCTCGCCCAGCTGTAATAAAAGTTGACATAAAAGCAATGTTTTTCATTTCTGCCAAAATTGTTGTTGGTTCAATTGGATAAGCTGTTTTATGAACAGGAACACTTTCCCCAGTTAAAATTGCTTCATCAATAAATACATCAGATTGTTCAATAATCCGTAGTTCAGCTGGAACATATTTTCCTGCTTCCAAAATAACAATATCGCCAACTGTTAATTCATTAGCTGGGGTTTCTTGCTGTGAATCATTTCGAATTACTACCGCTTTTGGCTTTGATAGGGATTTTAAAGCTGCCATTGATTTTCGCGCTTTTACTGTTTGAATTGTTTCTAAAATTGCATCAAGGATAACAATTGCAGCAATTACTGAAAAATCAATAAAATACTCACCCTGAACTTGTCAATTATTTCCAATCATTGGTGCAATTACTGATATTACAGCTACTACAATTAAAATTAATTGAATTGGTTCAATTAATGCTTTACCAAAAATAACATATCATGGCGTTACTTTACTTTTTGGTAATTCATTTTTGCCATATTGTTTTTGCCGAATAATTACTTCTTCTGAAGTTAAACCAGTTTCAAAATTAGTTTTTAAATTAGTTTCTAAGTTGCTATTAGTCTGGGATATATATTCTTCCATCATTAATGACCTTTCTATTTTATTGTTTTATTAATTATTATACCTTAAAAATATTATTTTAGAAAAGTTATTTTTACTTCAATCATTAAAAGTTAAATCAGAAAAACTATTTCTTTCTTGAACTAATTTTTCTGATTTAACTTTACTTAAAATTATAAATTTTGATGTCGCTTAGCAAGATTTGTTTAGTTAATACCAAACATTGAATAATAAGGATTTCGTAACTTTACTACGCCTTGCCCCATCTGATTATAATTGTTTGAAGCATTACGTAATAAATTAATCCTTTGCTTTGTTAATTCTAATAAATTACCTTGACTAAAAAAGGCCGATTTTGATAAATATTTGTTACTTGTTGTGGTTTTTTATTTTTTACTATTATTTGTTTCTTTTCTTTTTTTTGTACTTTTATTAATTTTTTGCAAACTAAGTGCTTGTTTTTTCTGCTGGGTTTGACTTACTGGACGAGCATTATAATTTGCTTTAATCTTAATATTATATTGTTGTCGCATTAAATTTAAAATTGTTTCTTTTTGAGTAAAAGTTAATTTTGTTTTTACTTTTAAAATTCGTTCAATTGAAAGAAAATTTAATTTTAGTGAATTTAAAAATTTAAAAGTCTTTAACACTTTTGGATCTAAATTTAATTTGGTCAACATTACCCACCATTCCTTTTAATGGATATACTATACATTTTTTTCTATTAAATTAAAAATATTTTTTCATAAAATAGGTTAAAATTTCTTGTTGAGAATAGATATGAACATTTTTCTTCACTGCAATGTAATGATACTTTTGAAAAAAAAGCAACAGCTGGTAAAAAAGCATCAACAGTAATATCTAAAAAACCATTTTTCTGTGCTTCTAATTCTAATTGTTTAAGCAATTTTTTGCCAAAATATCATCCTTGATATTCAGGATCAACATATAAATCAGTAATTTGATTTTGTTGTGCATGATAAGAACCATAACCTAAAATTTTATTTTCAAAACTAATTACATATCCTATTTCGGCTTCTAATGTTTTACAAAAATTATTATTTTGAAAATATTGTAAAATAGCTTCTTGTTCTAAAAGATTATAATCATCAATATTAATTTTCTTAATTGTTTTTTGTCTTAATTGATTAATTTGGTCTTGATCAACAATTGTAGCTTTTCGAATCATTAGTTCTTCCTTCCTTTCATATTTTTACTTGCTATTTTAAAATAATTAAAAACACATATATGAAAATAATGTTATCTACTTTATCTTAATCATAACATAAAAACCGTTAATCAAAGCAAGATGTTAAGTCTAATCTTTGATAAAACTAATTTTAAAAAATAACTCATTTTAATGAGTTATTTTTTTTCTTTATGTAAAGTATGTTGGTTACATTTTGAACAATATTTTTTCACTTCTAATTTGTCTTGTTGTTTCTTTTTATCACGCTTTGCAATATAATTTTCTTCTTTACATTGTTCACAACGTAAAATTATTCCTTCACGCATTTGTTTATTCCTCTTTTCTGCTTAAATCCTATTCTTCCCAAATTTTACAACAAGTATATCATAACAAAATAATTTAAATTTGCCAATTATTTTCGGCTCTTTCCTTATTTTTTTTAATTATCTCAACGAAAAATTCGAATAATTAATCATATTAAGAGACTGGTTAAAACAAGAAAACCCAGCATAACACCACAGCTAATACTTAAGCCCTTGATTGATAAAATTGCCTCTTTATTAATGTGTACCAAATAAAGGCGGAATAAAAGCAACAAATAAGAATGAACCTCCAACAAATAAAATTGTTAAAATTGTCGTTACTATTGATTGCATTGTTCGTGAATTAATTAAGATAACAGCAATAATCATTAAGGCAATTGCAAAAGCAGAAATAAAAATTAAAATAATGAAAAACAAAAGAACAATTAAATTATACGCAACAGCAAAATTAATCTTTAACACCACATTAATTATGAAACTAGTAATTAAAACTAGGAAATCAGCAATTATTACTAATATAAAACAATAAGCGTAAACAATTAAAACAAAACCTAATGGTTTAATTTCCAATAATCCAATTCGTTTATATACAACGGACATTTTTAAATCAATTAAAAATCCCATTAACATATATACAGCAACACTTGTCCCAGTTACAATAAAAGTAACACCAATTGATAATGCCATCACATTTGATCCTTGTCGGTAGTTAACAAAAATTGCTTGACAAAGAATTGCGATTGGAATTAACACTACTGAAAAAATTAAAACCATTTTTTGACGTCGTAAATAACTTAGAAAAAAACGATATAGTGCTGATAAATTAATTTTTTCATTAATTAATCAACTATTTTTTATTTTTATCGATGTATTTTGCTCAGTTTTTTGCTCATTTGTCATGTTTGATTGCTCCTATTCTATAGCCTTGTTTATAAGCACCAATTTGATATTCTTTGAATTGATCTTTGACAAAAGCTTCAACACTACCATATTTGGCAACAACATCAACTACTTTTGTTATTTTTGTAATTTCTCCTGCAACCATAAAAATCAAAGTATCACAAAACTTCTCAATTTCTTACATATTATGGGAAATTAATAATAATTTTTTATTTTCATTTGCTAAAAAAATACTTAAAATTTCATATATTTTATCTTTAATTTCTAAATCTAATCCAGTTGCTAATTCATCAAGAATAATCAAATCCGGATCAACAATTAATGCTAATAAAATATTAATTTTTTGTTGTTGTCCTCCGGATAATTTTGAAATATCCTTGTTCATTCTTTTTTCAATTTGTAAATTTAGTAAAAATTGATAAATCTTTTCTGGTGAAATTAATAAATTATAAGCTTTTAAATACAAATTCAAAATATCATAACCAGTAATGCCACGAAAATATTTTGATTCTTGTAATTGCATTCCAATCCGAATTCCATATTTTTTCTCACTACTACCATTCGAAACACGACGCAATTGGGATAAAATTTCACATAAAGTTGTTTTCMCCCCGTTCCGTTCGGTCCAACAACCCCAATCCGTTCTCCTTTTTGCACAGTTAAACTAACAATATTTTAAATTTAAACAATTTACAATTAAGAGGTAAATTTACCCTATTATTTAACAATAAAGAATATAACAGCATTTTATCTGGGATAATTTTAGAAAGCAATAAAAACAAAATTACTCTAATATTCGGCCAAGTAAGATTATGATTGAACAAGGTTTTAACACTTATTAACTAATATGCCCCTTAAAACAAGTAATAAAGGTATTTACAAGCAATTATATTTTATATATATTTTATATAATTAATGAGAAAAAATAGAAAGAATATAGGTAAATATTAAAATGATTTACTATAAATGAGGTTTTATAAATAAAAATGGCAAAAAAATGACTAAAAAAGATTATGAATTATTAGAATCTAAATTTGATGAATGAGAACAAGATATTTATAAGCATAAAGAATTAATGGAAAGTTTAAAAGCATTAGCAGATACATAATAAAAATAATAAAAAAAGAGATTTAATATCTCTTTTTTTATTTATAGTATCGCACAGACTATTGACTGGCAAGGTTTCTTTTCTTTATTTAAACTTGCAAGTAGAACCTAGAATAACTCGCAACATCACTTGCTATTTAATTATAGCATGTTTTAGGTTTTTATTATATAATTTAATTAATAAAGAAAAGGTGATTAAGATGAAAGAAACTATGTTATCAAAATATTTAAATGTATCTCCAATAGAAGCAAACAAAATAGAAATGGCAGTTTTATATTTATTAATTAATTGCAAAAAAAATTTATTTTTAAAACATATATATATAAATTTATTGCATCTTTAGAAATAGAAGCAGCCAAAAAATATGCAAACCATTTCTTTAAAATGGATTTTGTAGCATGAGAAATGGGCCCTGTTCCTATTAGTTTTTTTAATTATGTAGAAAAATATAAAGGAAAATTTTTATATTTTAAATATTTAACAGAAGAAGAAACAAAAATTAAGTTTTATTTAGAAGATAAAAAAATAATTGTAAAGAATTTAGTTGAGATTATTTTTCAGAAGAAGAAACAAAAATATTAAAATATATAACTACTATTTTTATTTAATATTTACGCTTTCAAAAAACAAATGATGTTATTGAATATACTCATTATTCAAAATCTTGGCAAGATGCTTGAAAAAAAGCAGTCAAAGAAAGAAAAAAACATATAATTTAGATTTTTCGTTAGATATAAACACCGATGAATTAGATGAATCAGAAAAAGATGAAATAATTAAATTATATAAGGAATTTAAGTATGGTAATTAATAATAAAAATTGTTCATATGTTATTGTTAATTCTGATACCACGGTATTTATTAGCGGAAATCCTAAAAAATCTTATTTGTTCCCTTTATTTATTACAGAAGAAAAACAAATATTTTTTATTAGAATGACAAGTATATTTCCTAAAAGTGAGGAAAAAAATTATGTTGAAATTTTAAATTGAAATGAAATAGAAAAATTAAAAAAGACTACTTATATTAGATTTGATAAAAACAGAAATGACATTCACAGTAAATGTGAAAATAAAATAAAAAAATATGAGTATATTTATGATGAAAAATTAGAACAATATAGAGAAGAAATTTTAAGAAAAGCACTTAAATGTATTTATATTCAACCAATATATTATAAATATATAAATGAAGAATTAGAAAAAATTAAAAAATAAAACAAAAACACTGATTTGATTGTAATTTTAATTCTTATTTATTTGACAAATAATTTTAATGACGGTATCATCACGACGACAATAAATGATGGGGTTAATTATTATTGTTAAGGCTGGTGTTTTTTTATGTTAGATAATAATGAAAATAATAAGGTGGTTAAATTATGGCAATAGTTTTAAAAACATTTCCTAATTGTAACGTAGAAGCGTGTGATGATGGAATTATCCAATATTTTTTTGCTAGTTTTTTTGTTAAAAATAAAAATATTATTTTTTTAAACGAAGAAAAAAAGTTAATAAAAGGCACCTTGGAAATAAAGTTGTTTTTAATCAAACATATATATTAATTTATGGGCGAATTATTGAAATTGAAGAAGAGACAGGATATGAATTACAAGCAACCAGTGGAAATTTAATTAAAAAAATTATTTTTAATATTAATTTAAGAACAAAAAAGAATGAAATTAAAACATTAACAAACGAATTATTAAATGAAAGTAATTTATCATGAGAAGATATTAAAAACGAAGAATGAAGCTGTGATATTGAATTATTCACCTATCAATTACAAAATAACACAATTTACAATATAAAAGAAAATCAAAAATATTGAGAAGACTTAAAACCACACACAAAACTAAACAACAATCTAAACAATAATTTTAACAACATTGAAGAAACAATGAATAAAAAAATGATTGCTAACAATACATTACATTCTGAGTGAGATAAAATATCCAACAAATTAGAAAAAAAATATTTATAAAAGAGAGGTAAAAAATGGCATTTAGATTTATAACATTTGACAATACAGAAGATTATTTAACAGACCGCGACCAAGCAATATACTATGATTTTTTATTAAGAAACCAAACAATTCCCTACTATGCTAATAAAGAATTAAGCAATAAAAACGCTATAAACTTATTAGGTAATAGCGATAATTATAATGAAGAAATGTTAAAACTATGTGATAACAATTCAACTGGTTTTTTATTTTACGGATTTGGCGAACAAGAAAACTTAGAAGCAGAATTCAAATATGAAGACAACGGAATTCAAGTAAAAATAAAAACAAAAAAAGGAAACAAAGAAATACCATTTTTTTATTTAAGCATTTGCGGAAGAATGATTAAAGTAGAAAACAACACCACAAACGATATCAACGACTTAATACCATATGCAAAAAACTAAGCAGAAACAACAACAACAATATTTTTAACAATTAAAATAGATATGTCAAAAGCACCATTAGTATATCCAATCCCCGATATAGACAACCCAGATGAAAACTACCAATATATTAATAAAAATTTTATTGAAAGTTTAGGAGAAAACAAAAGCGAACAAATTGAAAAATTAACATAATTATTAGAACAATGCCCCATTAACACTAAAATTGAGGAAGTTGAACCAAGCAAAATTGACAATAAATTCTATTTTGAAAAAACCAACAAAGAAAAAAACAAACCATGAAAAAATATTAAAAGTGCCATGACTTGAAACGATAATTCAAAAACAATAGCAACAGCTATAATCGATAACATTAATCAAGTAAATGATTTTAAATACCAAGCAATTTATCAAAATAAATGTGCTAGCGAATATTTTGTATGAACAGACAAAGGAAGATTAACCCAAGATAACTTAAACACAAGACATAAAGACGGAATTTATGAATTCCCTATTCTTAGTTTTAATTTACCCCTAAAAGGCGAAAAAATAAAATCCTTTAATTGAGAATACACCGCACGAGTCCCCATTCGTTATCAATCAATCAAAGACCCTAACAATTTTATTAATTTTTGCGAATATGCCCAAGAAAAAAAGGAAGAATTCAATAAAAAATGAACCAAAGAAATGGAAAAAATGGATCAAAAAACAGCACAACTAGACAAAAAAATTAAAGAAATGCCCTACAAAAAATAGAAAGCAGTGCCAAATATGTCAAAAACAGATTAAAAGAAATGACACCAGACGAAAAACCATTTAATACAGTTGATAATAAATGATATTTTGTTATATGAAGAGGACTAAAATTAGATGAATGAATAGTAAAAAAATATAAAAATTTTGGTTTAGACAGAAGTAATACTTTAATAGATAAATCAAAAAGTAATGCAGAGTTGCATAGAGTAAGTCATGATTTACATACAATTGCAAATAAAGAATATAGTGCTTGAAGTAAAGATAATGGTACATATTTTAAAGCAGTTTATCGTTGAAATGGCGGAGAAGAATGATCACCGATATTAAAATATGATGGTGGGATGATTAAATTTTGAGTATGAAAAGATTTTAAAACATGAGATAAAGCCCAGCGTGGTATTGTGACAACAGTCGCTATTGGTTTGCTATCGTTTGGAAGTTGAGAACCATTAATTTGATAATAAGGAGAATAAAAAAAATGAGTGAAACTATTTTAGAAATTATTGTTTTGGTTATATCACTTTTTACTGGTGGAACAACGGGCATAACGGCAACTATTTTGAGCAAAAAACAACAAAAAATAAGAGATGAAAACAAAGAATTAAAAGAAAAAATAAACGATATTAAAATTGAAATTAATAATATTAATACGAAATTAGATGTTATTACAATTATAAATAATAAATTGGCTAATAACAACAAAATAAATATCAGACAAAAAAACAAGGATGGTAATAAAAATGAAAAAGAAAAAGACTAAGTTATTTTTTCTACGATTAGCATATTGAATAGTTCACGGCTTAACATTGGGATTGCCAATTTTATTCACTGAAATTAATAAACTAATGCTAAAATTAAAAGAAAAAATTAATAATGAATGTATTTTGTTAGATGAAAATAAAGAAGATAATATTAATGACATAATTAAAAAAGATTATGAAAAAGAAAATTAAATAAATTAAAAAAAGCAATTTAGTAAAAATTGCTTTTTTATTCGCCATTAACTTTTACATTACCATTATCATCAATAATTAAGTTAGGCTCATTAGTATCTAAATTTCAACGATAAACTGCTTTAAAATATGTACCATTATCTTTACTTCAAGCACTATATTCTTTATTTGCAATTGTATGTAAATCATGACTTACTCTATGCAACTCTGCATTACTTTTTGATTTATCTATTAAAGTATTACTTCTGTCTAAACCAAAATTTTTATATTTTTTTACTATTCATTCATCTAATTTTAGTCCTCTTCATATAATAAAATAATATTTATTATCAATTTCATTAAATGGTTTTTCTTGTGGACAAATTCATTCTAAGTTTTCTTTTATTTCTTTGCAATTTGTGTATATTTGGTTTTTTTGTTTTAGTTGTTGTAATTCATCTTCGTTATATTGTGGTATATTATTACAAGCAACTAGACTTGTTGTGCTTGTTCCTAGTAATGTAATTGCTCCTAAAAAACTTAATCTTTTTTTCATAAAAATCTAGTCCTTTCTTGATATTTTATTTATATAAAAATTATATAATGAATTATGCAAATTTAATGATTATTTATTGAAAATATAATTAAAATATTAAAATGTAAACTAGTAAAAAATAATATTTATTTTGATAATATATTAGTAGTATAAAACAATTTTAATTTTAAGAAAGGAAATAAAATATGGTTCAAAATAAACCATCATTGAGTTTAAAAATAGACAAATATTTACAACTTTATAAACAAAGTTATATATTATCAGTTAAGGGGCTATCTCTTTTAGAAATACTAGAAAAATTAATTCTTAAAGAAGAAGCAAAAAAAGAATATGAAGAATTTGTTGATATAGCTGCTAAATTTATAAAAACATTGTGAGAAGAAGATAAATTAAAAAAAGAAATTAATTTTTATT